>NZ_CP191496.1:0-155000 GCF_050507655.1 Thalassolituus sp. LLYu03
AAGGCGTTCCTGCAGTTGCTGAAAGAAGCCAACATTGAGCGCCGCAAAGTTGTGTGGCCAACCCGTCAGGAAACTCAGCAGACCACGATGATTGTTGTGGCTGTTGTGGTTGTTATGTCGCTGATCCTGTGGGGCCTTGATTCCCTGCTCGGTTGGCTGGTTTCGCTGCTGGTAGGCTGAGGGGGTTCGCATGGCTAAGCGTTGGTATGTGGTTCACGCCTACTCGGGTTACGAGAAGCGTGTTCAGAGTGCTCTGAAAGAACGTATTGATCTGCACGGTATGCAGGAATTCTTCGGTGATGTGCTGGTGCCGACTGAAGAAGTGGTAGAAGTTCGCGACGGTAAGAAGCGTAAGAGCGAACGCAAATTCTACCCGGGCTACGTGCTGGTGCAGATGGAAATGAATGACGAGAGCTGGCATCTGGTTAAGCAGACGCCACGCGTGATGGGTTTTATCGGTGGTACTGCTGATAAGCCTGCTCCAATCACTGATCGCGAAGCGGATGCCATTCTGCAGCGTGTGCGTGAAGGTGCTGATCGTCCGACTCACAAAACCATCTACGAACCGGGTGAAGTGGTTCGTGTTATTGATGGTCCGTTTGCAGACTTTAACGGCGTTGTCGAAGGTGTTGACTACGACAAGTCCCGTCTGCAGGTTGCGGTAACAATTTTTGGTCGTGCTACGCCGGTTGAACTGGAATTCACCCAGGTCGAGAAGTCCGCGTAACACATAATCAATGACCGTTCGCGGTCGGGGAGCCCCGGATAAGCCGGAGCGTTAATACCCATTTGGAGCTTTAAAATGGCTAAGAAAGTAGAAGGCTACATCAAGCTGCAAGTAGCAGCTGGTAAAGCAAACCCGTCGCCACCAGTTGGTCCGGCTCTGGGTCAGAAAGGTCTGAACATCATGGAATTCTGTAAAGCGTTCAATGCTCAGACTCAAGGCATGGAAGTTGGTATGCCAGTACCTGTGATCATCACTGCGTACAGCGACCGTTCTTTCACCTTCGAAATGAAAACTCCACCGGCTTCTTACCTGCTGAAGAAAGCGGCTGGCATCACTTCAGGTTCTTCCCGTCCGAACACTCAGAAAGTGGGCACTGTTAACCGTGCTCAGCTGGAAGAGATCGCGACCATGAAAATGAAAGATCTGACTGCAGCCGACATGGATGCAGCGGTACGTACCATCGCTGGTTCTGCCCGCGCTATGGGTCTGAACGTGGAAGGAGTTGAGTAATGGCTAAGCTGACCAAGCGCCAGAAGGCGATTGCAGAGAAGGTTGTCGCTGGCAAGCTGTACTCTGTAGAAGAAGCTGTTGCTCTGCTGGGCGAGCTGTCTACCGTTAAGTTCAAAGAGTCTGTTGATGTTGCTGTAAACCTCGGCATCGACGCTCGTAAATCTGACCAGGGCGTTCGCTCCTCTACCGTTCTGCCACACGGCACCGGTAAGACCATGCGCGTTGCTGTGTTCACTCAGGGTCCTAACGCTGAAGCGGCTAAAGCTGCTGGCGCAGACGAAGTGGGCATGGAAGATCTGGCAGAGAAAATCAAAGGCGGCGACCTGAACTTCGACGTGGTTATTGCTTCTCCGGATGCAATGCGCGTTGTAGGTGCTCTGGGTCAGGTTCTGGGTCCACGTGGTCTGATGCCAAACCCGAAAGTGGGTACCGTGACTCCGGACGTTGCTACCGCAGTTAAAAATGCCAAAGCTGGTCAGGTTCGTTACCGTAACGACAAGAACGGTATTATCCACACTACCATCGGTAAAGTGGATTTCTCCGCTCAGGCGCTGAAAGAAAACCTGACTGCTCTGTTGTCTGACCTGAGAAAGGCCAAGCCATCAGCAGCGAAAGGCATTTACATGAAAAAAGTAACCCTGAGCACCACTATGGGCCCAGGTTTAGTGATCGATCACGCTTCTCTGGATGCTTAATCCAAAAGCAGATTGATCAAACGATCTTTGGGGTTGCCGCCTTCGGGCGGTAGCTGTCAAAGACCGCAGGAGTGAGGTCATGTCTCTGATGTGGCCTCACTTAATATTTCCTGCGTAGATGGTGTGTGGCCCCTTCAGAATTCTGAATAGTCACACCGAGACTGGCTCTCTGAGCCGAACGTAACTTGTTAGGAGTTAATCGTGGCCTTAGGACTCGAAGATAAGAAGGCGATCGTCGCCGAAGTCCAGGAAGCAGCACAAGGTGCTCTGTCTGCTGTTGTTGCGGATTCCCGCGGCGTAACAGTGGCCGCCATGACCGCTCTGCGTAAAGAAGCACGTGAAGCTGGTGTTTGGATGAAAGTTGTCCGTAACACTCTGGCCATCCGTGCTATTGAAGGCTCCCAGTACGAATGTCTGAAAGACGTTCTGGCTGGTCCATCCCTGATTGCATTCTCTAACGAACATCCAGGTGCGGCTGCCCGTATCTTCAAGGATTTCGCCAAGAAGAATCCAAACTTTGAACTCAAGGGTGGTGCTTTCGAGGGCAACATGGTTCCCGTTGATATGCTGGCAACTCTGCCGACTTACAACGAAGCCATCGCCAAGCTGATGAGCGTCATGAAAGAAGCCGCCGCTGGCAAGCTGGTACGTACCATCGCTGCTATCCGCGACCAGAAAGAACAGGCTGCCTGATTTCAGGCAGATCCTACACCAATTTAACGAGCACAAAGCTCCATTAAATTTAGGAATAGTCTCATGTCTCTGACTAAAGAAGATATCATCAACGCTATCGCTGAAATGTCCGTAATGGACGTAGTAGAACTGGTTTCTGCGATGGAAGAAAAATTCGGCGTTTCTGCAGCTGCTGCTGTAGTTGCTGGTCCTGCTGCTGCTGCTGAAGCTGTAGAAGAACAAACCGAATTCACCGTAATCCTGAGCTCTGCAGGCGACAAGAAAGTTAACGTAATCAAAGCAGTACGTGAACTGACTGGTCTGGGCCTGAAAGAAGCCAAAGCTCTGGTTGACGGCGCTCCAGGTACTGTTAAAGAAGGCGTATCTAAAGCTGACGCTGAAGAAGCCAAGAAAGTACTGGAAGAAGCTGGCGCACTGGTTGAAGTTAAGTAATCAACTCGTTGCAATACAGCTCCTGCCACGCCAGACTCTGGCCGTGGCAACCGGCTGACGGGTAATTTACCCGTCGGCCTTTTTCACGTTATGGAAATCGTGAGCACGCTGGCATACTGCTGGGTTCAAACGCAAGGCAAGTCCTTGAGCCACGGGTGCGATACCCAATCGAGGAAACAGTCCGGGGATAACTGATGGCTTACTCATATACTGAGAAAAAACGTATCCGTAAGGATTTCGGTAAATTACCGAGTGTGATGGATGTGCCTTATCTGTTGGCCATTCAAATCGACTCCTACCACAAGTTTCTGCAGGAAGGCGCGAGTGCCGAAGAACGTATCGACATCGGCCTGCACGCTGCATTCAAATCTGTTTTCCCAATCGTTAGTTATTCCGGGAATGCTGCACTGGAGTACGTGAGCTACCGCCTCGGTACCCCAATTTTTGACGAAAAAGAGTGTATGCTGCGTGGTGTTACCTACGCTGCGCCTCTGCGCGTCAAAGTTCGTCTGATTATTTACGATAAAGAATCAGCGACCAAAGCCATTAAAGACATCAAAGAGCAGGAAGTGTACATGGGCGAAATGCCGCTCATGACCGATAACGGTACCTTTATCGTTAACGGCACTGAGCGCGTGATCGTGTCCCAGCTGCACCGTTCTCCGGGTGTGTTCTTCGACCACGACAAGGGTAAGACTCACTCTTCCGGCAAGCTGTTGTATAACGCCCGTATTATTCCTTACCGCGGTTCCTGGCTGGACTTTGAATTCGATCCTAAGGATCTGGTATTCGTCCGTATCGACCGTCGTCGTAAGCTGCCGGCGTCTATCCTGCTGCGCGCACTGAACTACAGCACTGAAGAAATTCTGGCGACCTTCTTCGAAAACGACTCCTATCGTCTGACCGACGATGGCGCGATGCTGAAACTGATTCCTTCCCGTCTGCGTGGTGAAACCGCTGCGTTCGACATCAAGGACAACGAAGGCAACGTGATCGTTGAAGCGACCCGTCGTATCACTGCACGTCACATCCGTCAGCTGGAAAAAGCCAACGTTCAGGAACTGGCTGTACCTGTGGATTACCTGCTGGGTAAATCCATTGCCAAAGACCTGGTGGACACCCGTACTGGTGAAGTGATTGCTGCGGCGAACACCGAACTGACTGCTGAGCTGCTGGCCAAAGCGGCTACCGCTGGCACCAAAGAGTTCGAAACCATCTATACCAACGAACTGGACTGCGGTCCGTTCATGTCCGAGACCCTGCGTGCCGATCCGACCAGCAACCAACTGGAAGCTCTGGTCGAAATCTACCGCATGATGCGTCCTGGCGAGCCACCAACAAAAGAAAGCGCCGAAGCGCTGTTCGAGAACCTGTTCTTCACCGACGAACGTTACGACCTGTCAGCCGTAGGCCGTATGAAGTTCAACCGTCGTATCGGTCGTGAAGAAATCGAAGGTCCGGGCACTCTGGATAAAGAAGACATCATCTCCGTGATGAAGACTCTGATCTCTATCCGTAACGGTCAGGGCATCGTCGACGATATCGACCATCTGGGTAACCGTCGTATCCGTTCCGTGGGTGAAATGGCCGAGAACCAGTTCCGCGTAGGTCTGGTGCGTGTTGAGCGTGCGGTGCGTGAGCGTCTGTCCATGGCCGAATCCGAAGGCCTGATGCCACAGGATCTGATTAACGCCAAGCCGGTTGCTGCTGCTGTAAAAGAATTCTTCGGTTCTTCTCAGCTGTCCCAGTTTATGGACCAGAACAACCCGCTGTCTGAGGTGACTCACAAGCGTCGTATTTCTGCACTCGGCCCGGGCGGTCTGACCCGTGAGCGTGCAGGCTTCGAGGTGCGTGACGTTCACGCCACTCACTACGGTCGTGTGTGCCCGATTGAGACGCCTGAAGGTCCGAACATCGGTCTGATCAACTCTCTGTCTACCTATGCGCGTACCAACGAATACGGTTTCCTCGAAACCCCGTACCGTCGCGTGGTTGATGGTGTGGTGACCGACGAGATCATCTATGTGTCTGCTATTGAAGAAGCTGACTACGTTATCGCTCAGGCCTCTGTGCCAACGGACGAAAACGGCAAGCTGCTGGGCGACCTGATCTCTGTACGTCATCAGAACGAATTCACCGTAATGTCTCCGGACAACGTGACCCTGCAGGACGTATCTCCGCAGCAGGTGATCTCGATTGCGGCGTCTCTGATTCCGTTCCTCGAGCACGATGACGCGAACCGTGCATTGATGGGTTCCAACATGCAACGTCAGGCGGTTCCGACTCTGAAGTCTGAGAAACCACTGGTGGGTACCGGTATGGAGCGCGCAGTGGCCGCTGACTCCGGTGTGTGTGTGGTAGCCAAGCGTGGTGGTGTGATCGACTCTGTGGACGCATCCCGTATCGTGGTTAAGGTGAACGACGAAGAAACCATCGCCGGCGAAGCGGGCGTGGATATCTACAACCTGACCAAATACACCCGTTCTAACCAGAACACCTGCATCAACCAGCGTCCGCTGGTGAAAGCCGGTGATCAGATCGAGCGTGGCGACATCATGGCCGACGGTCCGTCCGTTGACCTGGGTGAACTGGCTCTGGGTCAGAACTTCCGCATCGCCTTCATGCCGTGGAACGGTTACAACTACGAAGACTCCATCCTGCTGTCTGAGCGTGTTTCTCAGGAAGACCGCCTGACCACCATCCACATTCAGGAACTGACCTGTGTGGCACGTGACACCAAGCTGGGTGCAGAAGAAATCACCTCCGATATTCCAAACGTGGGTGAAGCCGCTCTGAGCAAGCTGGACGAGTCCGGTATTGTTTACATCGGTGCTGAAGTTAAGCCGGGCGACATTCTGGTTGGTAAGGTAACGCCGAAAGGCGAAACCCAGCTGACTCCGGAAGAAAAGCTGCTGCGTGCGATCTTCGGTGAGAAAGCGTCTGACGTAAAAGATACGTCTCTGCGCGTTAAGACCGGCACCACAGGTACCGTTATCGACGTACAGGTGTTCACCCGTGACGGCGTTGAGAAAGACGCACGTGCGCTGGAAATCGAACAGATGCAGCTGGACGAAGTCCGCAAAGATCTGAACGAAGAAATGCGTATCGTGAAAGGCGCTACTTACGAGCGTCTGCAACGTGCTCTGCTGGGTGCAGCGGTTAACGCCGCTCCTAACCTGAAGAAAGGCGACGTACTGACTGAAGATTACCTGCAGTCACTCGAAGCGGATAAGTGGTTCAAGATTCTGCCGCAGGAAGAAGCCCTGGGCGAAATGCTGGAAATCGCTGAAAAATCGCTGGAAGAACGTCGTCAGCAGCTCGACGCCAAGTTCGAAGACAAGAAGCGCAAACTGCAGACCGGCGATGACCTGGCTCCTGGCGTACTGAAGATTGTTAAGGTGTACCTGGCAATCAAACGTAAGATCCAGCCTGGTGACAAGATGGCCGGTCGTCACGGTAACAAGGGTGTTATCTCTGCGATCAAACCGATCGAAGATATGCCTTACGACCAGAACGGCGTACCGGTTGATATCTGTCTGAACCCTCTGGGCGTACCGTCCCGTATGAACGTGGGTCAGATCATGGAGATCCACCTGGGTATGGCGGCCAAAGGTCTGGGCGAGAAGATCGACCGCATGCTGAAAGAACAGCAGGAAGTGGCCAAGCTGCGCACTCTGCTGGATGAAATCTACAACGGTGGCGAAGGCCGCAAAGAAGATTTCAACAGCATGAGCGATGCCGAGATTCTGGAACTGGGTGCTAACCTGCGCAACGGTGTGCCTATGGCAACCCCTGCGTTCGACGGTGCCAAAGAAACCGAAATCAAACGCATGCTGCGTCTGGCTGATCTGCCGGATTCCGGCCAGATGACCCTGTTCGACGGCCGTACCGGTGAAGCTTTCGATCGTCCTGTAACCGTAGGTTACATGTACATGCTGAAGCTGAACCACTTGGTCGACGACAAGATGCACGCCCGTTCTACCGGTTCTTACAGCCTGGTTACTCAGCAGCCGCTGGGTGGTAAGGCTCAGTTCGGTGGTCAGCGTTTCGGGGAGATGGAAGTGTGGGCACTGGAAGCATACGGTGCCGCCTACACCCTGCAGGAAATGCTTACTGTTAAGTCCGACGACGTGGCTGGTCGTACCAAGATGTACAAAAACATCGTGGATGGCGACCACCGTATGGAAGCCGGTATGCCGGAATCCTTTAACGTACTCGTTAAAGAGATCCGCTCACTGGGTATCGACATCGAACTGGAAAACGAATAAGCGGACGAGCAGTGCGGCTGCCGGTGTCATCGCCGGCAGCGTCCTGACTCCAAACGGAGCAAATTATGAAAGACTTAGTCAATTTTCTGCGTAATCAGAACAACGCTGACGAGTTTGACGCCATCCGCATCGGCCTCGCCTCGCCAGACATGATCCGTTCATGGTCTTTCGGTGAAGTTAAAAAACCGGAAACCATTAACTACCGTACGTTCAAGCCTGAGCGTGACGGTCTGTTCTGCGCCCGCATCTTTGGTCCTATCAAGGACTACGAATGTCTGTGCGGCAAATACAAGCGTCTCAAGCACCGTGGTGTGATCTGTGAGAAGTGTGGTGTTGAAGTTACTCAGGCCAAAGTGCGTCGTGAGCGCATGGGTCACATTGAGCTGGCATCACCGGTTGCCCACATCTGGTTCCTGAAATCACTGCCGTCCCGTATCGGTCTGATGCTGGACATGACCCTGCGTGATATCGAACGTATTCTGTACTACGAGTCATTCGTAGTGACCGAGCCGGGTATGACCACTCTTGAAGTTGGTCAGCTGCTGAGCGACGAACAGTACTACGAAGCCATCGAAGAATTCGGCGACGAATTCGAAGCCAAGATGGGTGCGGAAGCGATCCAGGCTCTGCTGGGCCAGATCGAACTGGGCGAAGAAGTTCAGCGTCTGCGTGAAGAAATTCCGCAGACCAGCTCTGAAACCAAAATCAAGAAGCTGTCCAAGCGTCTGAAACTGCTGGAAGCATTCCATCAGTCTGGCAACGACCCGAAATGGATGATCATGTCCGTTCTCCCGGTTCTGCCGCCTGATCTGCGTCCTCTGGTTCCGCTGGATGGCGGTCGTTTCGCTACGTCCGATCTGAACGATCTGTACCGTCGCGTAATCAACCGTAACAACCGTCTGAAGCGTCTGCTCGAGCTGAACGCACCGGACATCATCGTACGCAACGAAAAACGTATGCTGCAGGAAGCGGTAGACGCGCTGCTGGATAACGGTCGTCGTGGTCGTGCGATTACCGGTTCTAACAAGCGTCCGCTGAAGTCTCTGGCTGACATGATCAAAGGTAAGCAGGGTCGTTTCCGTCAGAACCTGCTGGGTAAGCGCGTGGACTACTCCGGTCGTTCCGTAATTACCGTTGGTCCTCAGCTGCGTCTGCACCAGTGTGGTCTGCCGAAGAAAATGGCTCTGGAACTGTTCAAGCCGTTCATCTTCTCCAAACTGGAACACCGTGGTCTGGCCACTACCATCAAAGCTGCGAAGAAGATGGTAGAGCGCGAAACTCCGGAAGTATGGGACATCCTGGCTGACGTTATCCGCGAACATCCGGTGATGCTGAACCGTGCGCCAACCCTGCACCGTCTGGGTATTCAGGCGTTCGAACCTCAGCTGATCGAAGGTAAAGCGATCCAGCTGCACCCACTGGTGTGTGCGGCCTATAACGCCGACTTCGACGGTGACCAGATGGCGGTACACGTGCCGCTGACCATTGAAGCACAGCTCGAAGCCCGTGCTCTGATGATGGCCACCAACAACGTTCTGTCGCCAGCCAACGGTGACCCTATCATCGTTCCTTCTCAGGACGTGGTACTGGGTCTGTACTGGATGACCCGTGAGCGCATCAACGCCCGCGGCGAAGGCATGTTCTTCGCTGACCTGGACGAAGTTGAGCGTGCTTACCAGACCGGTTCTGCACACCTGCAGGCGAAAGTGAAAGTCCGTATCAACGAAGTTCTGTTCGATGAAGACGGCAAAGAAATGCCACGTACCCGTATCGTGGACACCACCATTGGTCGTGCTCTGCTGTTCCGTATCGTGCCGAAAGGTCTGCCTTTCGACATCGTGAACAAGCCGATGAAGAAGAAAGCGATCTCCAACATGATCAACACGGCTTACCGTAACGTTGGTCTGAAGGACACCGTCGTATTCGCAGACCAGGTGATGTACACCGGCTTCCGTTACGCAACCCGTTCCGGTTCTTCCATCGGTGTTAACGACTTCGTTATCCCTGATGAGAAAGCGACCATCATCGGTAACGCTGACGCTGAAGTGAAAGAGATCGAAAGCCAGTTTGCTTCCGGTCTGGTAACGCACGGCGAAAAATACAACAAGGTTATCGACATCTGGTCCCGCGCCAACGAACTGGTTGCGAAGGCGATGATGGATAACCTGGGTAAAGAGAAGGTGATCGACCGCAACGGCGACGAAGTGGATCAGGAATCCTTCAACTCGGTATACATGATGGCGGACTCCGGTGCGCGGGGTAGCCCGGCTCAGATCCGTCAGCTGGCCGGTATGCGTGGTCTGATGGCCAAGCCGGACGGCTCGATCATCGAGACGCCAATTACCGCGAACTTCCGTGAAGGTCTGAACGTACTGCAGTACTTCACCTCCACTCACGGTGCTCGTAAAGGTCTGGCGGATACCGCTCTGAAGACTGCGAACTCCGGTTACCTGACCCGTCGTCTGGTAGACGTAGCGCAGGATCTGGTGGTTACCGATACCGACTGTGGCACTGAACACGGTCTGGTGATGACTCCGCTGATCGAAGGCGGTGACGTTGTGGTAGCACTGGGCGACCGTATTCTGGGTCGTGTGGTAGCAACCGACGTGTTCAAGCCAGGTTCAGAAGGCGACGTTGTGGTGCCGGCCGGTACTCTGATCGACGAAGCCTGGGTGAAGTCTATCGAAGCCGAAGGTATCGACGAGATCATCGTACGCTCTGCCATTACCTGTGAGAGCCGTATCGGTATCTGTTCAAGCTGCTACGGTCGTGACCTGGGTCGCGGTCATCAGGTGAACGTGGGTGAAGCAGTCGGTGTTATCGCTGCTCAGTCCATCGGTGAGCCGGGTACACAGCTGACGATGCGTACGTTCCACATCGGTGGTGCGGCATCCCGTTCTTCTGCAGCGGACAGCGTACAGGTTAAGAACAGCGGTACTATCCGTCTGCACAACATGAAAACCGTTACCCGTGACAACGGCAACCTGGTTGCTGTGTCCCGTTCCGGTTCTATTGCGATCGCTGATGAACACGGTCGTGAGCGCGAGCTGTACAAGCTGCCTTACGGTGCCGTAATCAGCGTGAAAGACGGTGACAAAGTTCAGGCTGGTCAGAAAGTAGCGACATGGGATCCGCACACTCACCCGATCGTGACCGAAGTAAAGGGTCGTATCGAGTTCGTGGGTATGGAAGAAGGTATCACCATCAACCGTACTACTGACGAGCTGACTGGTCTGTCGAACATCGAAGTTATCGATCCGAAAGACCGTCCGGCCGCTGGTAAAGATATTCGTCCAATGGTGAAACTGGTTGATGCGTCCGGTAACGACGTATTCCTGCCAGGTACCAATGCACCGGCGCAGTACCTGCTGCCTGCCAACGCACTGGTGAACCATGAGAACGGTACCGAAGTGTCTATCGGTGACGTTATCGCCCGTATTCCTCAGGAAACGTCCGGTAACAAAGACATCACCGGTGGTCTGCCACGCGTGGCCGACCTGTTTGAAGCGCGTAAGCCGAAAGAGCCTGCCATTCTGGCGGAAATCTCCGGTACCGTGAGCTTCGGTAAAGAGACCAAAGGCAAGAAACGTCTGGTGATCACTCCGAAAGAGGGTGAGCCGTACGAGGAGCTGATTCACAAGTGGCGTCACCTGAACGTGTTCGAAGGTGAATACGTTGAGAAGGGCGAGGTAATCTCCGACGGTCCGCTGAATCCGCACGATATCCTGCGTCTGAAGAGCGTGGGCGATCTGGCCATGTACATCACCAACGAAGTGCAGGAAGTTTACCGCCTGCAGGGCGTAGGCATCGACGATAAGCACATCGAAGTTATTGTGCGTCAGATGCTGCGTAAGGTGCTGATCACCGAAAACGGCGACAGCTCCTTCATTCCGGGTGATCAGGTTGAATACTCTGCGTTCCTCGAAGAAAACGAGAAACTGGAAGCAGCCGGCAAGATCACCGCCAAGGGTGAGCGCGTTCTGCTGGGTATTACCAAGGCGTCTCTGGCGACCGAATCCTTCATCTCCGCGGCTTCCTTCCAGGAAACAACCCGCGTACTGACCGAAGGTGCGGTAACCGGCAAAGTCGACTACCTGCGCGGCCTGAAAGAGAACGTGGTTGTGGGTCGTCTGATCCCGGCCGGTACTGGTCTGGCTTACCACGCTGAGCGTAAGCGCAAGCGTCAGACCCGCACCAGTGATCGTATGAAGTCTGCTCCGGCCACTATGAACGTGTCCGTAGACGAGATGGAAGCTAAGTTCAGCGAAGCTTTCAGCGATAAGTAAGCGATTGGTCGTAAAACAGCCAACCGCTTGACGAACGGGGCTGGGAGGATTATCCTTCCGGCCCCTTTTATTGCGTCAGAATTTTCTGGCGTTTTTGTTAGTGATAATTGGAGTTTGCTAAATGGCTACAATCAACCAGTTGGTTCGTCAGCCTCGTAAGCGCAAAGTGGCTAAGAGCGACGTACCTGCACTGCAGGCTTGTCCTCAACGTCGTGGCGTATGTACTCGCGTATATACTACCACTCCGAAAAAGCCTAACTCGGCTCTGCGTAAAGTGTGCCGTGTGCGTCTGACGAATGGTTTCGAAGTTTCTTCTTACATCGGCGGTGAAGGCCACAACCTGCAAGAACACAGCGTTGTACTGATCCGTGGCGGTCGTGTTAAAGACTTGCCTGGTGTTCGTTACCACACTGTTCGCGGTACTCTGGATACTTCCGGCGTTGCGAACCGTAAACAAGCCCGTTCTAAGTACGGTGCTAAACGTCCTAAGAAATAATTTCTTAGCGATATTAGATAAGAGTAAGGCTGGGCTATTTCTTTGTTGAATGCTCAGGCCGACCTGAAGACCTAAGAGGGCTTATCATGCCAAGAAGACGCGTCGCCGCGAAACGCGAAGTGCTGCCAGATCCGAAATTCGGAAACATTACCCTGGCAAAATTCATGAACCACGTGATGATCAGTGGTAAAAAATCCATCGCCGAATCTATCGTTTACGGCGCTCTGGACACTATGGCTGCCAAACAAGGCGGCAACCCTCTGGAGCTGTTCGAAAAAGCTCTGGAATCTATCCAGCCGATGGTCGAAGTTAAGTCCCGTCGTGTGGGTGGTGCTACCTATCAGGTACCGGTTGAAGTACGTCCTGCTCGTCGTCAGGCGCTGGCAATGCGCTGGCTGGTAGACGCAGCACGTAAGCGTGGTGAGAAGTCCATGGCTCAGCGCCTGGCTAACGAAATGATGGAAGCATCTGAAGGCAAAGGCGCAGCGGTTAAGAAACGTGAAGACGTGCACCGCATGGCTGAAGCGAACAAAGCTTTCTCTCACTACCGCTTCTAATTATCCGAGGACTGCACTGTGGCACGTACAACGCCGATTGAGCGTTACCGCAATATTGGTATTTGTGCGCATGTGGACGCGGGTAAGACCACGACCACAGAACGCGTACTGTTTTACACCGGTGTTAACCATAAGATCGGTGAAGTACACGACGGTGCAGCCACCATGGACTGGATGGAGCAGGAACAGGAGCGGGGGATTACCATTACCTCCGCTGCGACCACCTGCTTCTGGTCCGGCATGGCGCAGCAGTTTGACCAGCACCGCATCAACATCATTGATACCCCCGGACACGTTGACTTCACCATTGAAGTTGAGCGTTCCCTGCGTGTCCTTGATGGTGCGGTGGTGGTGCTGTGCGGTTCCTCCGGTGTTCAGCCTCAGACCGAAACAGTCTGGCGTCAGGCGAACAAATACGAAGTACCACGCATGGTCTTCGTCAATAAAATGGACCGTACCGGGGCCGATTACTTCAAGGTTGTTCAGCAACTGAAGGATCGTCTGGGTGCCAACGCGGTTCCATTACAGATCAACATCGGCGCTGAAGATGCATTCAAAGGCGTTGTCGATCTGGTCAAAATGAAAGCCGTTATGTGGAACGAAGCCGATCAGGGTATGACCTTCAGCTATGAAGACATCCCGGAAGATCTCGTTGACGTAGCGGAAGAGTGGCGCGAGAAGTTAGTCGAAGCCGCTGCCGAAGCCAGTGAAGAACTGACTGAAAAATACCTCGAGGGTGAAACCCTGTCTGAGGAAGAAATCAAAGCAGCCCTGCGTCAGCGTACGCTGGCCGGTGAGATTATCCCGGTTACCTGCGGCTCTGCTTTCAAGAATAAAGGCGTTCAGGCCGTTCTGGATGCTGTGATCGAATACCTGCCGTCACCAACCGAGGTGAAGGCCATTGAAGGTATTCTGGATGATGCCGCCGAAACTGTGGCCGAGCGTCATTCCTCCGATGATGAACCCTTTGCCGCTCTGGCGTTTAAAATCGCAACCGACCCATTCGTGGGTACCCTGACGTTCGTCCGTGTGTATTCCGGTGTGCTGAACTCAGGCGATGCGGTTTATAACCCGGTGAAAGGTAAGCGCGAGCGTGTTGGCCGTATGGTGCAGATGCACGCCAACAACCGCGATGAAATTAAAGAAGTCCGTGCCGGTGACATCGCGGCGCTGATTGGTATGAAAGACGTGACCACAGGTGACACCCTGTGTGACATGGACAAAATCATTACGCTGGAAAAAATGGATTTCCCGGAACCGGTAATCTCCGTGGCTGTGGAACCGAAGACTCAGGCTGATCAGGAAAAAATGGGCATCGCACTGGGCAAGCTCGCTCAGGAAGACCCTTCTTTCCGCGTTGAAACCGACGAAGAAACCGGCCAGACCATTATTTCCGGAATGGGCGAACTGCACCTCGACATCATCGTCGACCGCATGCGCCGCGAATTCAAAGTGGAAGCATCTGTGGGCAAACCTCAGGTGGCTTACCGCGAAAAAATCACCGCGACTGTTGAGATCAACAACAAGTTCGTTAAGCAGTCCGGTGGTCGTGGCCAGTACGGTCACGTTGTAATCCGATTCGAGCCTACAGACGAAGAAGGTCTGGAGTTCCACAATGAGATCGTGGGTGGTGTGATTCCTAAGGAATACATCCCGGCGGTTGAAAAGGGTATTGCACAGCAGATGAAGAACGGCATTCTGGCCGGTTATCCGCTGCTTGGCCTAAAAGCCACCCTGATTGATGGTTCTTACCATGACGTCGACTCGAATGAGATGGCCTTTAAGATCGCCGCCTCCATGGCAACCCGTCAGCTTTCAGAGCAGGGCCAGGCTGTACTGCTCGAGCCTATGATGAAAGTTGAGGTTGTTACCCCGGAAGATTACATGGGGGATGTGGTGGGCGACCTTAACCGTCGTCGTGGACTGATTTCCGGAATGGAAGACAGTATGTCCGGCAAAGTTGTCCGGGCGTCTGTGCCGCTGGCTGAGATGTTCGGTTATGCAACTGATCTGCGTTCAGCCTCTCAGGGCCGTGCGACCTATTCCATGGAATTCGAAAAATACTCAGAGACGCCATCGAACGTCGCTGGGGCTATTATCAATCGGTTTTAATTTTATTTAACGAGGTGTGCTGCTATGGCAAAGGAAACGTTTGAACGTTCCAAACCCCACGTAAACGTGGGTACTATCGGTCACGTTGACCACGGTAAAACCACTCTGACTGCGGCACTGACCCGCGTATGTTCAGAAGTGTGGGGCGGTAAAGCGGTAGCGTTTGACGGTATCGACAAGGCTCCTGAAGAGCGTGAGCGTGGTATTACCATCAATACCTCCCACGTAGAATACGAATCTCACGACCGTCACTACGCACACGTAGACTGCCCGGGCCACGCTGACTATGTTAAGAACATGATCACTGGTGCTGCTCAGATGGACGGCGCGATTCTGGTATGTGGTGCGACTGACGGTCCAATGCCACAGACCCGTGAGCACATCCTGCTGTCCCGTCAGGTTGGCGTACCTTACATCGTAGTATTCCTGAACAAAGCAGACCTGCTGGCTGACGATTGCGGCGGCGCAGGCACTGAAGAATACAACGAGATGCTCGAACTGGTTGAGATGGAACTGCGTGACCTGCTGAACGAATACGACTTCCCAGGTGATGACACTCCAATTATCCCAGGTTCTGCTCTGATGGCTCTGAACGGCCAGGACGACAACGAAATGGGTACCTCTGCCGTTAAGAAGCTGGTAGAGACTCTGGATTCTTACATTCCAGAACCAGAGCGTGCTATCGACGGCGCGTTCATCATGCCAATCGAAGACGTATTCTCCATTCAAGGTCGCGGTACTGTAGTAACCGGCCGTGTTGAGCGTGGTATCGTTCGCACTGGTGAAGAAGTTGAAATCGTTGGTATCAAAGACACCACCAAGACTACTTGTACCGGTGTTGAGATGTTCCGTAAGATCCTGGACGAAGGCCGTGCCGGTGAGAACGTAGGTGTTCTGCTGCGTGGTACCAAGCGTGACGACGTAGAGCGTGGTCAGGTTCTGTGTAAGCCAGGTTCAATCAAGCCGCACACTCAGTTTGCTTCTGAAGTGTACGTGCTGGGTAAAGATGAAGGTGGTCGTCACACTCCATTCTTCAAAGGTTACCGTCCACAGTTCTACTTCCGTACCACTGACGTGACCGGTGCTGTAGAACTGCCAGAAGGCGTAGAAATGGTTATGCCAGGCGACAACGTTGCTCTGACCGTAACCCTGATCCATCCAATTGCGATGGATGAAGGTCTGCGCTTCGCGATCCGTGAAGGCGGTCGTACCGTTGGTGCGGGCGTTGTAGCTAAGATCATCGCTTAATCGATATCTTGCTATAAAAAGAACCGGGCTTTGCCCGGTTTTTTTATGCCTCTAAAAAGGAGCGATCTTTCCGGCAGGCAATAAAAAACCCCGCAGGCTTGCGCCGGCGGGGCTTTCTTCAGTCAGCAGCTAATTACTTAGCAGCTTCCTTACGCGCTTTCGCTTCTGCAATTACCTTGTCAGCAACGTTAGTTGGACATGGCAGGTAGTGGCTGAACTCCATAGAGAACTGACCACGGCCAGAAGTGATGGTACGCAGGTGACCGATGTAACCGAACATTTCGGACAGCGGTACGTCTGCTTTAACGCGGATACCGGTGGTGCCACGTTCCTGGTCTTTGATCATGCCGCGACGACGGTTCAGGTCGCCGATCACGTCACCCACGTTGTCTTCTGGGGTGAACACGTCAACCTTCATGATAGGTTCCAGCAGCTGTGGACCCGCTTTCGGCATGGACTGACGGAAAGCGCCTTTTGCAGCGATTTCGAAAGCGATAGCCGAGGAGTCAACTGCGTGGTAAGCACCGTCGAACAGTTCTACTTCAACGTCCAGAACCGGGAAACCAGCCAGAGGGCCTTCAGCCATCATGCCTTTGAAGCCTTTCTCGATTGCAGGCCAGAATTCCTTCGGTACGTTACCGCCCACAACGGTGGACTTGAAGGTGAAGCCAGTGTTTGGCTCGCCTGGACGGATGCGGTATTCGATCTTACCGTACTGACCAGAACCACCAGACTGTTTCTTGTGCGTGTAGCCGTCTTCGATTGGCTTGGTGATGGTTTCGCGGTAAGCAACCTGTGGCTGACCAACGATCAGTTCAACACCGTAGGTACGCTTCAGAACGTCTACTTTGATGTCGAGGTGCAGTTCGCCCATGCCTTTCAGGATGGTTTCGCCGGTTTCTTCGTCGGTTTCAACCTGGAAGGTCGGGTCTTCAGCAACCATCTTACCGATCGCAATACCCATCTTGTCCACGGCGCCTTTGTCTTTCGGCTGAACAGCGATGGAGATTACTGGCTCTGGGAACACCATGGCTTCCAGAGTACATTCGTGCTTAGGATCACACAGGGTGTGACCGGTCTGAACGTTCTTCATGCCCACAACGGCGATGATGTCACCGGCTTGTGCAGATTCCAGTTCGGTACGTTCGTTCGCCTGCATTTCCACCATACGGCCGATACGCTCGGTCTTGCCGGTGAAGCTGTTCAGAACGGTGTCGCCTTTTTTCATCACGCCGGAGTAGATACGGATGAAGGTCAGGGCGCCGAAACGGTCGTCCATGATCTTGAACGCCAGAGCGCGCAGTGGCTCGTCAGCAGACACGATGGCTTTTTCGCCAGTCGGGTTACCTTCTTCGTCGGTCAGATCCTGTGGCGCAACTTCGGTAGGTGCTGGCAGGTAGTCAACAACGGCGTCCAGCAGCAGCTGCATGCCTTTGTTCTTGAATGCAGAGCCACAGAAAGTCGGGAAGAATTTCAGGTCGCGGGTACCGATACGGATGCAACGCTTCAGATCTTCGATGGATGGCTCGGTACCTTCTTCCAGGTAGGCCATCATCAGGTCTTCGTCCATTTCCAGCGCGGTTTCGAGCAGCTGTTCACGGTACATTTCTACGTCGTCAGCCATGTCCGCAGGAACATCTTTAACTTCGTAGTTTTCTGGCTGGCCAGAGTCGTCCCATACATAGGCTTTACGGGACAGCAGGTCCACAACACCCACGAACTCGTCTTCACGGCCGATTGGCAGAACCATGATCAGTGGGTTGGCACCCAGAACTTTCTTAACCTGTTCGGTTACACGGAAGAAGTCGGCACCCAGACGGTCCAGCTTGTTTACGAAGATCAGACGGGATACTTCCGCGTCGTTCGCGTAACGCCAGTTGGTTTCAGACTGAGGTTCTACGCCGCCGGAACCACAGAACACACCGATACCGCCGTCCAGAACTTTCAGGGAGCGGTAAACTTCAACGGTGAAGTCAACGTGTCCGGGGGTATCAATAACGTTGAAGCGGTGGTCTTTCCAGAAGCAGCTCACAGCCGCAGACTGAATGGTAATACCACGCTCAGCTTCCTGTTCCATGAAGTCGGTGGTGGATTCACCATCGTGTACTTCGCCGATCTTGTGGATACGGCCGGTCAGCTTCAGGATACGCTCGGTAGTGGTAGTTTTGCCCGCGTCCACGTGGGCGAAAATACCGATATTTCTGTATTTGGAAAGATCTGTCATAACATTTCTCAGTTGGCAGAGACAAAATTCGCGCGACACTTTACCCGTTTTCTTCCTTCATTTCCTCTCGTTTTTACGTTTCTGGTGTATTTCTGAACAGTTCTGCACTGGCTGCGCCTGTATCGGTCTGAATAAGCCCTGTTTGGGGCTGTCTTTCCTGTTGCAAAAGCGCACTGAAGTGGCTCTGGCTGTGGCATGGAGTTGACATGCCTTACGCGCGGGTTATGATGGCGGCCCTTACGGGCGTGTCAGGAGTTGATTCCTGCCGCTGACTTATCCAGCTTTTTTATGAGGACATAGCTGTGGCAAAGGAAACGTTTGAACGTTCCAAACCCCACGTAAACGTGGGTACTATCGGTCACGTTGACCACGGTAAAACCACTCTGACTGCGGCACTGACCCGCGTATGTTCAGAAGTGTGGGGCGGTAAAGCGGTAGCGTTTGACGGTATCGACAAGGCTCCTGAAGAGCGTGAGCGTGGTATTACCATCAATACCTCCCACGTAGAATACGAATCTCACGACCGTCACTACGCACACGTAGACTGCCCGGGCCACGCTGACTATGTTAAGAACATGATCACTGGTGCTGCTCAGATGGACGGCGCGATTCTGGTATGTGGTGCGACTGACGGTCCAATGCCACAGACCCGTGAGCACATCCTGCTGTCCCGTCAGGTTGGCGTACCTTACATCGTAGTATTCCTGAACAAAGCAGACCTGCTGGCTGACGATTGCGGCGGCGCAGGCACTGAAGAATACAACGAGATGCTCGAACTGGTTGAGATGGAACTGCGTGACCTGCTGAACGAATACGACTTCCCAGGTGATGACACTCCAATTATCCCAGGTTCTGCTCTGATGGCTCTGAACGGCCAGGACGACAACGAAATGGGTACCTCTGCCGTTAAGAAGCTGGTAGAGACTCTGGATTCTTACATTCCAGAACCAGAGCGTGCTATCGACGGCGCGTTCATCATGCCAATCGAAGACGTATTCTCCATTCAAGGTCGCGGTACTGTAGTAACCGGCCGTGTTGAGCGTGGTATCGTTCGCACTGGTGAAGAAGTTGAAATCGTTGGTATCAAAGACACCACCAAGACTACTTGTACCGGTGTTGAGATGTTCCGTAAGATCCTGGACGAAGGCCGTGCCGGTGAGAACGTAGGTGTTCTGCTGCGTGGTACCAAGCGTGACGACGTAGAGCGTGGTCAGGTTCTGTGTAAGCCAGGTTCAATCAAGCCGCACACTCAGTTTGCTTCTGAAGTGTACGTGCTGGGTAAAGATGAAGGTGGTCGTCACACTCCATTCTTCAAAGGTTACCGTCCACAGTTCTACTTCCGTACCACTGACGTGACCGGTGCTGTAGAACTGCCAGAAGGCGTAGAAATGGTTATGCCAGGCGACAACGTTGCCCTGACCGTAACCCTGATCCATCCAATTGCGATGGATGAAGGTCTGCGCTTCGCGATCCGTGAAGGCGGTCGTACCGTTGGTGCGGGCGTTGTAGCTAAGATCATCGCTTAATTGCGTGCCGGATCCGGAGTCTTCCGGATCCACTGAAAAGCCTCGCTTCGCGGGGCTTTTTACTTTCCCCCTCTCTGTCTGATCGTCCGATCGGGCTGTTTGTTTTTTAATCAGATTATCTGGTTGACACTTTTTGTACAGCCGAATACAATTCGCGTCCCCTTATTCTGGGGAAATGAGCTCTTGCACCTAAAACTTGGAGTTTGGTAATGCAAAACCAACGAATCCGTATCCGTTTGAAGGCGTTTGACCATCGACTGATCGATACCTCGACTCAGGAGATTGTTGAAACTGCCAAGCGTACGGGCGCTCAGGTACGCGGTCCAATCCCGCTGCCGACTCGTAAAGAGCGTTTCACCGTTCTGATCTCCCCGCACGTCAACAAAGACGCGCGCGATCAGTACGAAATCCGTACACACAAGCGCATGCTCGACATCGTTGAGCCAACTGAGAAAACAGTTGATGCGCTGATGAAACTGGATCTGGCTGCCGGTGTGGAAGTCCAGATCAGCCTGGGTTAATCCGTAAGGGTTTATCCGTAAGGCTCTGTGTAACGCCCTGGTCCATCCCGGATGCAGTGGCGGCCATAGTGGGTTAAAGCCCCGTACACGTGAGGTAATTTTAAAATGGCAATTGGTATTGTCGGTAAGAAAGCGGGCATGACCCGGATCTTCACCGAAGATGGTCGATCTGTTGCTGTTACCGTGGTTCAGGCAACTCCTAACCGTGTTGCTCAGGTGAAAACCGCTGAATCTGACGGCTACAGTGCTCTGCAGATTACTTTTGGCGAGAAGAAAGCATCTCGCATCTCTAAAGCTGAAGCTGGCCACTTTGCGAAAGCAAATGTTGAAGCTGGTCGCGGCGTTATGGAATTCCGCACTGAAGAAGCTCTGAACGTAGGTGATGAGCTGACCGTTGCGCAATTCGAAGCAGGTCAGAAAGTTGACGTGACTGGTTCTACCAAAGGTAAGGGCTTCCAGGGTGGCGTTAAGCGCTGGAACTTCCGTACTCAGGATATGACCCACGGTAACTCTGTATCCCATCGTGCCCCAGGTTCTATCGGTCAGTGCCAAACTCCTGGCCGCGTATGGAAAGGCAAAAAGATGGCTGGTCACATGGGTGCGGAACAACAGACTACTCAAAGTCTGGAGATCGTACGCATTGATGCAGAAAACAATCTGCTGCTGATCAAAGGTGCTGTGCCAGGTGCTACTGGTTCCGACGTAATTGTTAAACCAGCTGTTAAGGCTAAGGGGTAAGCAATGGAACTGAAAACTAACACTGGTGCTGCAGTAGCAGTTGCAGAATCTGCATTCGGTCGTGAGTTCAACGAAGCTCTGGTTCACCAGATCGTTACTGCTTACATGGCAGGCGGTCGTCAGGGTACCAAAGCTCAGAAGACCCGCTCCGAAGTAAGTGGTGGTGGCATCAAGCCATGGCGTCAGAAAGGTACTGGTCGTGCCCGTTCCGGTACTTCTAACTCCCCGATCTGGCGTTCCGGTGGTGTAACTTTCGCTGCTAAGCCACGTAACTTTGAGCAGAAAGTTAACAAGAAAATGTATCGCGCAGCGATGCAGTCCATCCTGTCTGAACTGGTGCGTCAGGACCGTCTGGTTGTAGCTGATTCTTTCGCTGTGGATTCCCACAAGACCAAAGAATTCGTTGCCAAGCTGAAAGAGCTGGACCTGAACAACGTGCTGATCGTTGCAGATGAAATCGATGAGAAGCTGTACTTGGCTGCACGTAACGTTCCACACGTTGGCGTTACCGAAGCATCGTCCATCGACCCTGTAAGCCTGATTGCATTCGAGAAGGTTCTGGTGACTGTGAACGCCCTGAAGAAAATCGAGGAGGCTTACGCATGAACCGTGAACGTATCTATAAGGTGCTGGTAGCTCCGCACATTTCCGAAAAAGCAACCATGCTGGCCGAGAAAGTTGGTCAGTACGTTTTCCGTGTTGCTCCGGATGCCACCAAGCCTGAAATCAAAAAGGCTGTTGAAGCTCTGTTCGAAGTAAAAGTTCAATCCGTACAGACCGTCAACATCAAAGGTAAAACCAAGCGTACTGCTCGTGGTCTGGGTAAGCGTAACGATGTGCGTAAAGCCTACGTTCGCCTGGCTGACGGTCAGGACATCGACTTCGCAGACGCGGAATAAGAGGAGCTTAAGTCATGGCATTGGTGAAAACTAAACCGACTTCAGCTGGCCGTCGTCATCTGGTGAAAGTCGTTAACCCGGATCTGCACAAAGGCAAGCCTTTCGCAGCCCTGGTTGAAAAGAAACAAAAGAACGGTGGTCGTAACAACAACGGTCACATCACTACCCGTCATCAGGGTGGTGGTCACAAGCAGCACTATCGTCTGATCGACTTCAAACGCGACAAGGACGGTATCCAGGGTGTTGTTGAGCGTCTGGAATACGATCCGAACCGCAGCGCTAATATCGCTCTGGTTAAGTATGCCGACGGTGAGCGTCGCTACGTACTGGCTGCAAAAGGCATGGTAGCTGGCGATTCTATCGTTTCTGGTGAAGATGCACCGATCAAGGTGGGTAGCGCTATGTCCCTGCGCAACGTCCCGGTTGGTAGCGTGATTCACAACATCGAGCTGAAGCCTGGTAAAGGCGGTCAGCTGGCTCGTTCCGCTGGTGCTTCTGCACAGCTGGTAGCCCGTGAAGGTACTTACAGCACCATTCGTCTGCGTTCAGGCGAAATGCGCAAAGTACTGTCTGATTGCCGCGCCACCCTGGGTGAAGTTGGTAACAGCGAGCACGGTCTGCGTGAACTGGGCAAAGCCGGTGCATCCCGCTGGCGTGGTGTTCGTCCTACCGTTCGCGGTACTGCGATGAACCCTGTTGACCACCCACATGGTGGTGGTGAAGGTCGTACCTGCGGTAAGCACCCTGTTACTCCTTGGGGTCTGCCAACCAAAGGCTACAAGACTCGTAAGAATAAGCGTACCGATAACCTGATCGTACGTCGTCGTTCTGCGAAATAATTAGAGAGGATAGAACTGTGCCACGTTCATTGAAAAAAGGTCCATTTATTGACCATCACTTGATGAAGAAGGTAGAGGCCGCTCTTGAGAAGAACGACAAACGTCCGATCAAGACCTGGTCTCGCCGCTCCACAATCTTCCCGGATTTCGTGGGGCTGACAATCGCCGTTCATAACGGTAAACAACACGTGCCTGTTTTCGTTACCGAAGACATGGTTGGTCATAAACTCGGCGAATTCGCACTGACTCGTACCTACAAGGGTCACGTTGCGGATAAGAAAGCCAAACGTTAATTAAGAGGTGAATCATGACTGAAGTAGCCGCTGTATTACGTGGTGCTCGCTTGTCTGCACAGAAAGCTCGCCTGGTTGCGGATACCATCCGCGGCAAGAAAATTGGTGAAGCTCTGAACATCCTTGCTTACAGCAATAAAAAGGGTGCAGACATCATCAAGAAGGTGCTGGAATCAGCCATCGCCAACGCTGAGCACAACAACGGTGCCGACGTCGACGAACTGAAGGTTTCTACCGTGTTCGTAAACGAAGGTATGACTATGAAGCGCATCATGCCGCGTGCGAAAGGCCGTGCCGATCGCATCTGCAAGCGCACTTGTCACATCACTGTGAAAGTTTCAGAAAAATAGGAGTTGGTCAGATGGGTCAGAAAGTTCATCCAACCGGTATCCGTTTAGGTATCACCAAAGACCATAACTCGGTCTGGTATGCCGGTAAGGATAAGTACGCCGACAACCTGCTGGCTGACATCGCTGTTCGTTCCCTGATCGAAAAGCGTCTGGAAAAAGCGTCAGTGAGCAAGGTCGTTATCGAGCGTCCAGCACAAAATGCCAAAGTGACCATCCACACTGCCCGTCCAGGCATCGTGATTGGTAAGAAAGGCGAAGACGTAGAAGTTCTGCGTAAAGATATCAGCGATCTGATGGGTATCCCGGTACACATCAACATCGAAGAAGTTCGTAAACCGGATCTGGATGCCAAACTGGTAGCCCAGAGTGTTGCAAGCCAGCTGGAGCGTCGTGTGATGTTCCGTCGCGCTATGAAGCGTGCTGTGCAGAACGCAATGCGTGGTGGTGCCGAAGGTATCAAGATCCAAGTGAGTGGCCGTCTGGGTGGTGCCGAAATCGCTCGTTCCGAGTGGTACCGCGAAGGTCGTGTGCCTCTGCATACTCTGCGTGCAGACATCGACTACGCGACTTATGAAGCACACACAACCTATGGTGTTATTGGCGTAAAAGTATGGATCTTCAAAGGCGAGATCCTCGGTGGTATCCAAGAGGTACGTGACCGCGCTAAGAACCAGGGCAAAAAGAAAACCGGTCGTTCATAAGGGGAATTAGTTATGTTGTTACCAAAACGTACAAAGTTCCGTAAAGTTCAGACCGGCCGCAACCGCGGTCTTGCGATCCGTGGCTCCAAAGTGAGCTTCGGTGAATACGCTCTGAAAGCTACCGGACGTGGTCGCCTGACTTCACGTCAGATCGAAGCAGCGCGTCGTGCGTTGACTCGTAAAGTGAAGCGTGGTGGTAAAATCTGGATCCGTGTTTTCCCGGACAAGCCAATTACCGAGAAACCTCTTGAGGTTCGTATGGGTAAAGGTAAGGGTAACGTGGAATACTGGGTATGCCAGATTCAGCCAGGCAAAGTCCTGTATGAAATCGAAGGTGTACCGGAAGAGCTGGCTCGCGAAGCGTTCGCGCTGGCTGCTGCCAAGCTGCCTTTTGAAACTGCATTTGTTAAGCGGACGGTGCTGTGATGAAAGCAAATGAACTGAACAACAAATCAGTAGCTGAGCTGCAAGCTCAGCTGGAAGAACTGTTGGGTGATCAATTCAAACTGCGTATGCAGAAAGCGACTGGACAGCTGGGTCAAACCCACCTGGTTCGCCAGACCCGTCGCGACATCGCCCGCGTAAAAACCGTGCTCGCTCAAAAGGCAGGTGAATAATCATGACTGAGAACACACAAACTGTTCGCACTCTGTCCGGTCGCGTTGTTAGCAACAAGATGGACAAGTCTGTCACTGTGCTGGTTGAGCGCTTTGTAAAGCATCCGATCTATAAAAAGTTCGTGAAACGCTCCACCAAAGTGATGGCACACGATGAAGCTAACGAATGTCAGATTGGTGACATCGTTACTGTAAAAGAGTCACGTCCACTGTCTAAACGTAAGACTTGGGCGCTGGTAAGTATCGACGAGCGCGCCGCCAAGGTTTAATACCGGGCGCATGTAGTTAGGAGCGAGAGGCATGATCCAAACTCAAACCATGCTTGACGTTGCCGACAACAGCGGCGCGAAACGCGTACAGTGCATTAAAGTACTGGGCGGTTCACATCGTCGCTATGCTGGCATCGGTGATCTGATCAAGGTATCCGTTAAGGAAGCTATTCCACGCGGTAAAGTGAAAAAAGGTCAGGTAATGAACGCAGTTGTCGTACGCACCAAGAAAGGCGTACGTCGTCCAGACGGATCTATCATCCGTTTTGATGTAAACTCTGCAGTTCTTCTGAACAACTCACTGGCGCCTATCGGTACCCGTATCTTTGGCCCTGTGACTCGTGAGCTGCGCTCTGAGCAGTTCATGAAAATCATTTCCCTGGCACCAGAAGTGCTGTAAGGGGAGGGGACATTATGTTGAAGATTCGTAAGAACGACGAAGTAGTAGTTATTGCCGGCAAAGACAAAGGCAAGCGCGGTAAGGTTCAGAAAGTTCTGGCCGACGGTCGCCTGCTGGTGTCTGGCATTAACATGGTGAAAAAACACCAGAAACCAAATCCGTACCTGCAGCAGCCAGGCGGCATCGTTGAGAAAGAGACTGGTATCCAGGCTTCCAACGTTGCTATCTGGAACCCGAAAACTGAGAAAGCCGACCGTGTTGGCTTCAAGGTTGAAGGCGAAGCTAAGGTACGTATCTTCAAATCTACTGGCGATCAAGTCGACGCCTGATAGGGATTGGGTACTACTATGTCACGTTTACAAGACCTGTACAAAAATGAAGTAGTGGCCAAGCTGACTGAAGAGTTTGGTTACAAAAACGTAATGGAAGTGCCACGCATCACCAAAATCACCCTGAACATGGGTGTTGGTGAAGCACTGGGCGACAAGAAACTGCTGGACAATGCCGTTGCCGAAATGGAAGCGATCTCTGGCCAGAAAGTTGTTGTTACCAAGGCACGTAAGTCAGTTGCCGCGTTCAAACTGCGCGAAGGCTGGCCAATCGGCTGTAAAGTTACCCTGCGTCGTGATCGTATGTGGGAATTCATGGACCGTCTGATCGACGTGGCGCTGCCACGTGTTCGTGACTTCCGTGGTATTAACGGCAAGTCTTTCGACGGCCGCGGTAACTACAGTATGGGTGTGAAAGAGCAGATCATTTTCCCGGAAATCGACTACGACAAGGTAGACAAGGTCCGTGGTATGGATGTGACTATCACAACCACTGCGAAAACCAACGAAGAAGGCCGCGCTCTGCTGAAGGCGCTGCAGTTCCCGTTCCGTAACTAAGGAGTCCATCATGGCCAAAGTTAGCATGAAGAATCGTGAACTGAAGCGCGAAGAGCTGGTAGTTAAGTTCGCTGCAAAGCGCGCTGAACTGAAAGCGATCATCAGCAACGTAAACTCTTCTGACGAAGAGCGTTGGAATGCGCAAATGGCCCTGCAGAAACTGCCACGCGATTCATCCGCGAGCCGTCTGCAGCGCCGTTGTCAAATGACCGGTCGCCCTCACGGTGTATACCGTAAGTTCAAGCTTTCACGTATTAAGTTGCGCGAAGAAGGCATGAAGGGTAATGTGCCGGGCCTGAAAAAAGCTAGTTGGTAAGCAATTTCCCCTTCCGGGTAGAACCGGGAGGGGAGCGCTGTACAACAGAGGTAATTATTAAATGAGTATGCAAGATACGCTGGCGGATATGTTCACCCGCATTCGTAATGCCCAGCAAGCTGGTCATGCGACTGTGAGCATGCCGTCTTCTAAGATCAAGAAGTCTGTAGCCGCTGTGCTGCAGGCCGAAGGTTACATCAGTGGTTTTTCTGTCGATGAAGCGGCCAAGCCGACTCTGAGCATCGACCTGAAATACTACGAAGGTAAGCCGGTTATTGAACGTATCCAGCGCGTAAGCCGCCCTGGTCTGCGTCAGTACCGTGGCGCTACCGAACTGCCAAAAGTTGAGGCAGGTCTGGGCGTTGCTATCGTTTCCACTTCCAAAGGCGTAATGACTGACCGTGCCGCTCGTGCAGCTGGCGTAGGCGGTGAAGTTATCGCGACTGTGTTCTAAGGGGAATCACGATGTCTCGCGTAGCAAAAGCTCCCGTAAAAATCCCTGCCGGCGTAGAAGTAAAGCTGGCTGATCGCAAGATCGCCATCAAAGGCAAGCAGGGTCAACTGGAATTGGACGTTCATTCTGCTGTTGAAATCAAGCAGGAAGACGGCGTTCTGACCTTCGCTCCAAAGACTGGCGACAAGCAGGCAAATGCTCTGGCTGGTACTTTCCGTGCACTGGTAAACAACATGGTTACCGGTGTAAGCGCAGGTTTTGAAAAGAAACTGGTACTGCAGGGCGTGGGTTACCGTGCCAAAGCAACCGGTAACGTCCTGAATCTGTCACTGGGCTTCTCCCACCCTGTTGATTACACCCTGCCTGAAGGCGTTTCTGTTGAAACTCCAAGTCAGACTGAAGTCGTGATCAAGGGTATCGACAAGCAGAAGGTCGGCCAAGTTGCCGCCGAAATCCGTGGCTATCGTCCACCAGAGCCTTATAAAGGTAAGGGTGTTCGTTATGCTAATGAAAACGTGCGTCGTAAAGAAGCCAAGAAAAAGTAAGGTCTAGGCCATGAATGAGAAGAAAAAAGCTCGTCTGCGCCGTGCCGCCAAAACTCGCGTAAATATCCGTGAGAAAGGCGCGGTCCGTCTGTGCGTTCACCGTACGCCCAGACACATTTATGCTCAGATCATCTCTGCCAATGGCGCTATTGTCTTGGCGACTGCTTCTACTGTAGAAGCCGATCTGCGCACTGAAACCACTGGTAACGTGAATGCTGCGACCAAAGTTGGTCAGCTGATCGCTGAGCGTGCGAAAGCCGCTGGCATCACCAAAGTTGCATTTGATCGTTCCGGTTTCAAATACCATGGTCGTGTAAAAGCTCTGGCTGACGCGGCTCGTGAAAACGGCCTGGAATTCTAAGGGTAAAGATCATGGCAAATAACGAACGTGTAGAACGTAACGAAAGCGAACTGCAGGAAAAGCTGGTTCAGGTTAACCGCGTAGCCAAAGTGGTAAAAGGTGGTCGTATTTTCGCCTTTACCGCTCTGACTGTTGTGGGCGACGGTAACGGCCGTGTAGGTTTCGGTCGCGGTAAATCCCGCGAAGTTCCAACTGCTATTCAAAAAGCAATGGAACAAGCCAAACGTAACATGGTTACCGTTCAGCTGGACGGCAACACACTGCAGTACCCGGTCCGTGGCCGTCATTCTGGCGCACAGATCTACATGCAACCAGCTTCAGAAGGTACCGGTATCATCGCCGGTGGCGCAATGCGTGCCGTTCTGGAAATGGTTGGTGTTAAAAACGTACTGGCTAAGTGCTACGGCTCAACCAACCCGGTAAACGTTGTGCGTGCAACCTTCAATGCACTGGCACAGATGAAGTCTCCGGAAGAAGTTGCTGCTAAGCGCGGTAAGTCTGTAGAAGACATCCTGGGGTAATTCGTTATGGCTAACAAAACCGTAAAAGTAACCCAGATCCGCAGCACTATCGGCAAACTGCCGAAGCACCGCGAGACTATGAAAGGTCTGGGACTGCGTCGCATTGGTCACACCGTTGTTCTGGAAGATACTCCTTCCGTACGCGGCATGATCAATCAAGTTCAATACATGATTAAGGTTGAAGGGGAGTAATATGCGTCTCAACGAATTGAGCCCAGCTCCTGGTTCCAAGCCTGCCGGTAAGCGCGTTGGTCGCGGTATCGGTTCTGGTCTGGGCAAAACCTGTGGTCGTGGCCACAAGGGTCAAAAATCCCGCTCCGGCGGTAAAGTTGCCCCTGGCTTCGAAGGCGGTCAGATGCCTATGCATCGTCGTCTGCCGAAGTTCGGCTTCTTCTCTCACAAGGCCGCTTTTGTTGCTGAGATCCGTCTGAGCGAACTGGGTCTGGTAGAAGGTGAAGTTGTTGATCTGGCAGCACTGAAAGCCGCAGACGTAATCGGCGAGAAAATCAAAGAAGCTCGCGTGATTCTGTCTGGTGAAGTTACCAAGGCTGTGACTGTAAAAGGTCTGAAAGTTACCAAAGGCGCTAAAGCTGCTATTGAAGCAGCCGGTGGAAAGGTCGAAGACTAATGGCAAGGCAAGGACTCCCACAGGGCATGCAGAGCGGACTGACCGAACTCTGGTCTCGCATCCGCTTCGTGTTCCTGGCAATTGTGGTATACCGGATTGGCACCCATATCCCGGTGCCGGGCATTAATCCGGAAGCGTTGGCGCGTCTGTTTGAACAGAATCAGGGTACTATCCTGGAGATGTTCAACATGTTCTCTGGTGGTGCACTGGAGCGCATGAGTATTCTGGCGCTGGGCATCATGCCCTACATCTCCGCTTCCATTATCATGCAATTGCTGACCGCGGTGAGTCCGCAGCTTGAGCAACTGAAAAAAGAAGGCGAAGCAGGCCGTCGCAAGATTACGCAGTACACCCGTTACGGGACTGTGATTCTGGCGACTGTGCAAGCTTTCGGCGTCTCGGCCGGCCTTGCCGGCCAGGGCGTTACCTTCGCAACCGGCTTCGGCTTCTACATCGCCGCAGTACCTTCCTTCGTGGCGGGTGCAGTGTTCATGATGTGGCTGGGTGAGCAGGTTACCGAGCGTGGTATCGGTAACGGCATCTCCATTCTGATCTTCGCTGGTATCGTTGCTGGCTTGCCGAGTGCAATTGGTCAGGCTTTCGAGTCTGCGCGTCAGGGTGACCTGAATATTGTGGTACTTCTGGCTATCGCCGTACTGGCGGTAGTGGTGATTGGTTTCGTTGTTTTCGTAGAGCGTGGTCAGCGTCGCATTACCATCAACTACGCAAAACGCCAGCAGGGACGTCAAATGTTCGCTGCCCAAACCAGCCACCTGCCACTCAAACTGAATATGGCCGGTGTAATTCCAGCAATCTTCGCTTCTTCTCTGCTGCTGTTCCCAGCGTCTCTGGGTCAGTGGTTCGGTCAGGGTGAGGGTATGGAATGGCTGCAGGACATCAGTATGGCTCTGGCGCCTAGCCAGCCGCTGTACATCGTACTGTTTGCTGCCGGGATCATTTTCTTCTGCTACTTCTACACGGCGTTGATGTTCAACCCGAAAGACGTTGCTGAGAACCTGAAGAAATCTGGCGCCTTTATTCCGGGTATCCGCCCAGGAATTCAGACTGCCAAATACATCGACGGTGTTCTGGGTCGCCTGACTCTGTTCGGCTCCCTGTATATCGCCGCTGTGTGTCTGATGCCGCAATTTCTCGTTGTGGCCGCAGATGTACCCTTCTACTTCGGTGGCACGTCCCTGTTGATCGTAGTGGTGGTCGTAATGGACTTTATGGCTCAGGTTCAATCGCACCTGATGTCACACCAGTACGAATCGCTGATGAAGAAAGCAAACCTGAAGAATTTTGGCTCAGCCCGCTGAGCCAGATTTAGGAGACTGTCATGAAAGTACGTGCGTCTGTTAAAAAAATCTGCCGTGAATGCAAAATCATTCGCCGTAACGGCAGTGTGCGTGTGATCTGTTCAGATCCCAAGCACAAACAACGTCAGGGCTAATCCCCCGACAAGGTCGGGCGTGAATACTCTGGGTGGCTTGATTTATTGTTGAGCCACCTGTAGTATTTTGCGCCCTTTCATCAAGTAAAGTGTAACGGAGTTAGACATGGCCCGTATTGCCGGTGTCAATATTCCTGACAACAAGCATGCAGTGATTTCTCTGACCTATGTCTATGGCATTGGTAAGACTACTGCCCAGCAAATCTGTGCCGCTACTGGCATCGCTGAGACCACCAAAATCGGTGAGCTGAGCGAAGAACTGCTGGATGTTGTTCGTAACGAAGTAGCTAAATATACGGTTGAAGGTGATCTGCGTCGTGAAGTGCAGATGAACATCAAGCGTCTTATGGATATGGCTTGCTACCGTGGTATCCGCCACCGTCGCAGTCTGCCACTTCGTGGTCAGCGTACTAAAACGAATGCCCGTACCCGTAAAGGTCCGCGCAAACCGATCCGTAAGTAATACTTACAGTCGGACTTTTAGTGTAGCTGCATTCGACTTGTTGCAGTGTTGATATTAAAAGCAGGATTTGAAAATGGCTAAGCCACAAAGATCAACCAAGAAGAAGGTTAAAAAGCAGGTAGTGGACGGCATCGCCCACATCCATGCCTCTTTTAACAACACCATTGTGACCATCACCGACCGTCAGGGTAATGCTCTGTCCTGGGCTACTGCCGGTGGTTCTGGTTTCCGTGGTTCCCGTAAGAGCACTCCTTTCGCCGCTCAGGTCGCTGCAGAGCGTGCCGGTGAAGCCGCAAAAGAGTACGGTCTGAAAAATCTGGACGTTGAAGTTAAAGGTCCAGGTCCTGGTCGTGAATCAGCAGTCCGCGCTCTGAACGCATGTGGTTATAAGATCGCTAACATCACTGATGTTACCCCGATCCCACATAACGGCTGTCGTCCACCTAAGAAGCGTCGCGTATAAGGAGGCTGAAGAATGGCACGTTATATTGGTCCTAAGTGCAAACTGTCCCGTCGTGAAGGAACTGACCTGTTCCTGAAGAGCGGTGTACGCGCATTAGACTCAAAATGCAAAATGGAAACCAAACCAGGCGTTCACGGTGCTGGTCGCGGTCGTCTGTCTGACTACGGTCTGCAGCTGCGCGAAAAGCAAAAAGTGCGTCGTCTGTACGGTATCCTGGAAAAACAATTCCGCAGCTACTACAAAGAAGCCGCACGTCGTAAAGGCGCTACCGGCGAGAACCTGCTGCAACTGCTCGAATCCCGTCTGGATAACGTTGTGTACCGCATGGGCTTCGGTTCTACCCGCGCTGAAGCACGTCAGCTGGTTAGCCACAAAGCAATCGCTGTGAATGGCAAAACCATCAACGTTGCGTCTTACAGTGTTAAGGGCGGCGATGTGATCACTGTTCGCGAAAAGGCGAAGAATCAGGGTCGTATCAAGTTCGCTCTGGAACTGTCAGGTCAGCGTTCTGACTGCGGCTGGATCGATGTTAATGCAAGCAAGATGGAAGGGACTTTCAAAGCAGTTCCTGAGCGCGCTGATCTCCCAGCCGAGATCAACGAAAACCTGATCGTGGAACTTTACTCTAAGTAATCTAGAGGAACTTAAGGGGCAGCTATGCAGCGTGCAGTTAATGAATTTTTGACTCCTCGTCACATCCAGGTGGATGAGGTATCCAATACCCACGCCAAAGTGACACTGGAGCCGCTTGAGCGCGGTTTCGGCCACACTCTGGGCAACGCATTGCGTCGTATCCTGCTGTCTTCTATGCCGGGTGCCGCGATCGTTGAATGCGAAATCGATGGCGTTCTGCATGAGTACAGCGCGATCGAAGGTGTTCAGGAAGACGTAATTGAAATCCTGCTCAACCTGAAAGGTGTTGCGGTCAAATTACATGAACGTGACGAAGCAATCCTGAGCCTGACCAAAACTGGTCCGGCTACTGTGACAGCTGCCGATATTCAACTGGATCATGGTGTTGATATTGCCAACCCATCTCACGTTATCGCTCATCTGGGCGAAGGCGCAGAGCTGAAAATGACCCTGAAAGTCGCTTCCGGACGTGGCTACGAGACTGTTGAAGCTCGTAACCAGAACGACGAAGAGACCAAGGCGATTGGCAAACTCCAGCTGGATGCCACTTACAGCCCGGTTAAGCGTGTGTCTTACAGCGTAGATTCTGCGCGTGTGGAACAGCGTACTGACCTGGACAAGCTGGTTATCGATCTGGAAACCAACGGCACCATCGACCCGGAAGAAGCGATCCGCCGTTCCGCGACCATCTTGCAACAGCAGCTGGCTATTTTTGTGAACCTGGAAAACGACGAAGTCGTTGAAACGGTTCGTGAAGAAGAAGAGATCGATCCGATTCTCCTGCGTCCTGTGGACGATCTGGAGCTGACCGTTCGCTCTGCCAACTGTCTGAAAGCAGAAAACATTTACTACATCGGTGATCTGATCCAGCGTACAGAAGTAGAGCTGTTGAAGACTCCTAATTTAGGTAAGAAGTCTCTGACTGAAATCAAAGACGTTCTGGCCTCCCGTGGACTGTCGTTGGGTATGCATCTGGAGAACTGGCCACCAGCCAGCCTCCGCAACGACGATAAAGTTCTCGCGTAAGCTGAACGTTCAGTTAGTTAAGGAATTAAACCATGCGTCATCGTAAAAGTGGTCGTCACTTCAATCGTACCAGCGCACACCGTCAAGCCATGTTCAAGAACATGGCCGTGAGCCTGTTCGAGCATGAAATTATCAAGACTACTCTGCCAAAGGCGAAAGAGCTGCGTCGCGTAGCTGAGCCACTGATCACCCTGGCTAAGGTTGATTCAGTTGCTAACCGCCGTCTGGCCTTTGCTCGTACCCGTAGCAAAGAAGCAGTAGGTAAACTGTTCACTGATCTGGGCCCACGCTATCAGACTCGTCCGGGTGGTTACATCCGTATTCTGAAGTGCGGTTTCCGTGCTGGTGACAACGCGCCTATGGCTTTCGTAGAGCTGGTAGACCGTCCGGTTAACACCGTGGCTGTTGAAGTAGCTGACGACGCTGCTGAGTAAGATCAGTAGCAAAAGAAACCCGCTGCCTGCGAAGGCTGCGGGTTTTTTTTTGCCCCGCGTTTGGACCGTTGTATTGGTCGGTCAATCGCCTGATGGTAACGGCTCTGCTCGCTCTGGAGGGTACGCTTGTTCGCCACAGGCAATGGGTCAGTGAGCGGTCGTGCCTAACGGGTTATGGCAGGGATAGCGGGCATAAAAAAAGCGGGCCTGGTGGCCCGCTAACCCATCAATTTCGCTCATGGAGAAGGTAAGGAAGAGAGAGAAGAACCTTACTGATGTCCATAGTAGCGCCGCTCCCTGTCAGTTCGGGCAAGGAGCGGTAAAGATTCGTCATGGCATTGTCAGAGGAACGCCAGACTCAGTCCCGGCCAGTAGGTGATCACCAGAACACAGGCCAGCAGGATAAAGAAGAACGGGATGGTGGCCTTATACAGATCCATCACCGGCTTGTTGAAGCGGAAGCTGGCGATAAACAGGTTCATGCCCACAGGTGGTGTGAAATAGCCCAGCTGCATATTGGCAAGGAACAGAATGCCCAGATGAATCGGGTGAATGCCGTATTCCACCGCAATCGGCAGGATGATCGGGATCATGATCACAATCGCCGAGAAAATATCCAGCATCATCCCCAGGACCAGCAGGAACAGGGTCAGCAACAGCAGGAAGGTGAACGGGTCGCTGATTTTTGACTGAATCGCCGCGAAAATCTGTTCCGGAATGCCTGCATCAATCATGTAGTTGGTGGAGGCCATGGAGACCGCGAGAATCAGAAGAATGGCGCCGACCAGCTTCATCGAATCACGCATCACAACCGGCAGTTTGGTGAAGCTGATTTCCCGGCGGATCACGACGCTGACAATCAACACATAAAATGCGGTCAGGGCTGCAGCTTCTGATACTGCAAACAAACCACTGTAGATGCCGCCCAGAACCACTACTGGCAGCGGAATTTCCCAGGCCGAATCTTTAATCGCCGCCCAGGCTTCTGCTTTGTCAAACGGGTGATGGTCACGCTGCAGGCCGCGCGATTGCCAGGCGCTGTACAGTGACAGTGCAACCAGCATCAGGGTGCCTGGCAGTAAACCCGCCAGGAACAGGTCGTCGATACTCACCGGCGTTTCCAGTGCCATCTGCTGCGCCACGACGCCGTACAGAATCAGCGGCAGAGACGGCGCGAACAACAGACCCAGACTGCCCGACGTCGTCACCAGACCGAGATTAAAGGACTCCTTGTAACCAGCCTTAGCCAGCGCGGGAACCAGTAGGGCGCCCAAAGCAACGATGGTGACACCAGAGGCGCCGGTAAAGGCCGTAAACAGCGCACAGGCGGCGAGCGCGACGATTGCCAGGCCGCCCGGCATCCAGCCAAGGAAGGCGTCGGTAATGCGCACCAGACGCTGCGGCGCCTTCGATTCACCCAGCAGGTAGCCTGCGAAGGTAAACAGTGGGATCGCAATCAGTACTGGCATTTCAGCAATCTGGAAAATGGAAATGGCGATGGTCTGCAGATCCACGTCCGACTGGTAGAAGCCCCATAAGGCACTGGCCGCAATCACGGTAAACAAAGGTGCGCCAGCAATGGCGAGCAGTAACAACAGGGCCGGCATCAGAATGCTCATGCGGCTTCCTCCTGCTGGCGACCGGCCGCGGCGGCAAGTGCCTGAACGGCAAAGCGCAGGCTCATCAGAGCGAAACTGATGGGAATGATCAGTTGCAGAGGCCAGGCCGGAACCTGAGCGAAGGCAACGTCACCGAACTCGTAGGCCAGCTTCACAAACTCTTTGGCATTGATGGCGATAACGCCACAAACGAAAGCCGCAAAAGCGGATGTGATCACCGCCAGCACCCGCTTAAGCGCAGGGCCTGCCAGACGGCTGGTCAGGTCGATGGCGATGTGTTCGCGGGTGCGGGTGGCCAGCAGGGCGCCCAGCAGGCCGATCCACAGCACCATCACGCGCAGCAGTGGCTGAACCCAGACAACACCGCCGCCAAACAGGGTGCGGGCGAGAATATCGACGCCCGCTAACAGAATCATGGCCAGTAACAGGGCCACCAGAACACCGTCTTCAATGCGGTGCAGTACAGTCAGCAGGCGTTTCATGATTACTGAGTCTTCGCCAGCTGCTGACGGTAAGACTCCAGACTGCTCTGCAGCTGGTTGTACAGATCCACCGGGTACACGCTCTTTTCTTTCAGTGCGGCGACGGCGTCTTTGGCCAGCTGGTTCCAGGCAACGTGATCAGCTGCGGACAGTTCAACAAAGCTGATGCCATTCTGCTGCAGGGCCGCGCGGGCGCCTTGCTCGTCTTTCTCGTTCTGCAGATCCATTGAATGGAACGCGTCTGCCATCAGACGGCGCACGGTCGCCTGATCGTCCGCGCTGATGGTGGCGAAAGCGCGGTCATCAACAATCAGCATGCCGAACAGGAACACCAGCGGGAAGTCGGTGGCGTACTTGAGCTTGCTGTGCCACTGCAGGGCGATGGTGGTCGATGGGTTGGCCGCGATGGTGTCAATCAGGCCGGTTTGCAGGCTGGTGTACACATCGGACACCGGCAGGGAAATCGGCTCAACGTTACCGTTTTCAAAAATGGTCTGGCTGATGATGTCGCCTTCCGGTACCCAGACTTTTTTGGCGCGTACATCGTCAGAGGTTTTCAGCGGGCTGTCGGACATCAGATACGCGAAGCCACCTTCGGACAGGCCGAGCAGCACATAGCCCTGGTCTTTCAGCGCATTGGCGATGTACTGGTCATACTGAGGGCGGATCGCACGGATCTCGTCCAGATTGCGGAAGGTGAATGGCAGGCTGTAGAGCTGGGTCACGTTGGTGATGTGTGCCATGGCACCGGTGGACAGGGCACCGCCCTGCAGCTGGCGGATCTGCATTTTACGCAGTACAGCCTTGTCGGTACCTTGCACGCCGCCCGGGAAGTATTTGATCTTCACGCGGCCTTCGGTTTCCTTGCTGATGTCATCCGCCGCCTGGCGCATGAGCTTCATCCAGCCGGTACCGTCCGGTGCAATGGTGGCAATTTTCAGGGTGGTTGGTGCAGCCTGACTCATCGGGCTAAGCAGGCTCAGCGTCAGAGCCAGTGCGGTCAGCAGTTTCATACTATCTCACTCAAAATAGTCAGAAGACCCGGCCAGCAGAACAGCTGCCTGTTGCTGGGCCAGTCGGTTGATCAGTGTGAGCCCTTCGTAATGCGGATCGGCATCCAGAGCTTCTTTCAGTAATTGGTCGTGCAGTTCCTGATCGAACATCAGGCGGGCGTATTGTTTGGCGCACAGCACTTTGGCCATCAGATTGTGGCCGTCGCTGAGGCGCACCGCGGTCTCAAAGTACTCGCGGCCAACCTCGGGCTTCCCGCCCAGTGACGGCGGAATCTGGGTTTCCAGCACACCGAGGTAAACCTGCACGGTGGCGTTGTCGTAGGACGGATCAATCGACGCCACCCATTCCATCAGCGTCTTCACTTTGCCGAGCTGAGCAATGGCGTTCCAGTCGCCGCTGTTGGCCTGAATCCAGCCAGCCCACGCCGCCGCCATGGCGTAGAACACAGGCACGTCGTCTTCATCGTAGTCTTCGTCCAGTGCCGGGCGGATCTGCTCTTGCGGACCGTCGATCAGGGTGCAGGCATCTTCGTCGTATTCGCACAGGGCGCGGCGGGCGTAGCCCATGGCTTTATCAGCCATGCGCTTGGCCTGATCCGGATTCTGGGCAAATACGCCGGCATAGGCACCATACAGGCGGGCGCCTGACACCAGGAAGTCTTCGTTATCGGGGTAGGTCAGAATCAGGGCATCGAGCAGCAGCAGGTAGGCCGGCGCACCGGCCTCCACCACGGCAGGATCGTCCTGGTTCATCATAGATCGGGACAAATTGCCCGGCAGATTACCTACCGAACAGGCGCTGAGCAGGGTCAGCAGAAACAGGCTGACGGGGAGTTTCATCGTGCAGATTAACCGGCTGCCAAAAAGGAGCGCGGATTGTACACCGGTTGTCCTTGCAGTTTCATTAACCCCCGGCGGCACTCAGCGAAGCAATTACGCTCACCGAGGCGCCGGATTATCCGCTGGGGCCTGACACCGCCTAGGCGGCGCTGAGGTTTTCCAGCGGCTGGTGATGGGACGGCTCGCCGACGATAAAGTCTATTCCAATGGTGCGCAGAATTTCCCAGACATTGTTGTTCGGACAATGTTCGGCGATGGTTTTCTTGGCCATGAAGTGGGCAATTTCCTGAATCGACTTCACCAGCGCATAGTCCGCTGAGCTGGTGTGTAATCCGGCAATAAAACTGCTGTCGATTTTGACGTAATCGACCGGCAATACCTTCAGATATTCAAACGACGACTGCCCGGTGCCGAAATCCGACAACACGAACTGACAGCCAAGGCTGCGCATTTCGTGCATGAAGTCGGCGGCGTCTTCCAGATTGCGGATCGCCGATGTTTCGTTCAGCTCAAAGCAGAGTTTCTTAACCGGCACGTCTTTTTCGCGTGCCTGTTCAAAAATGTACGCCAGCAGGCTGTCGTCATTAATAGCGTGGCCGGAGAGGCGCAGAATAAAGCGGTTAATGTGGCTCGCTTCCTGCGGATGATCCGCCAGCCACTGCACCAGCTGTTCAATGGTCCAGCGGTCGATCATGTACATGCGGTTGAAGTTTTCCGCCGCCTGCAGGTATTCCATGGGCGGGATTTGCGAACCATTTTCGTCGTGGATGCTGATCATCACTTCGTACTGCTTCTGGCCTTTGTGGCGGTCCTGCATCGGCATGACCGGTACACACAGCACCTGCAGCTGGTTATTGGACAGTGCCTGATTCAGCTTGTTGCCCCACACCATAAACTGGTCGTGGCGCTGACGGCTGGCGTCGTCCTGCTCGTAACGCACGATGCGGCTGCCGCCTTTCGATTTCGCCATCTGGCAGGCCGACTCGCCCTGCTCAATCAGTTCGGCGGCGTCGGACAGTTCGGCATTCAGGGTTGCGATACCGACGCTGACATGAATGCGGAACGGTCCTTCTTTGCTGTCGATGCTGGTGCTTTCCAGCGTTTTCTTCAGCATTTTGGCCGCAGCTTCTGCCTGTTCGATGTCCTTCTGGTTGAACAGGATGGCAAACTCGTTACTGCCGATACGGGCGGCAATGCTGTTCTCGCCGTCGCTCAGCAGGGCGGCCACACTTTGCAGACAGGCATCACCGCCGTCTACGCCGTAGTTTTTGTTGATCAGTTTGAACTGGTCGATGTCCAGCATGCACAGCGTCGCTGGCATCGGACTGCGCAGGCTGGCCTGCAGGCGTTCTTCCAGCAGACGCAGGAAGTGCTGGCGGTTGTAGAGGCCGGTCAACGGGTCGGTATTCGCCTGCTCAGACAGGTCGCGGTAAATCTGTTGCACCAGTTTATCCACGCCGCGGTCGACCGCGGATTCTTCCTGCTCGTACAGACGTTTCACGCTGCCGTCGTCAAAGGCCTTGGCCAGCTGGGCGAGGGTAAAATCGACCACCTTCATACCGCTGTGGTTCACGCAGGCAAAGCGCGATGCATCCTGCGCAATCCAGGCGATGGAAACCGACTGGTCCTGTTCTACCAGTAAAAGCCAGTCGCCGACCTGCAGGTTCTGGGCGCGACGGGTGCCGCGGCCTTCCGGTACGATTTCGGCAGGCTTGGCCACGAACGCCGGCAGATCAACCACCTCGCGGACATGACCCTGATTCAGGTGTTCTTCGGCGGCTTTCAGAATTTCGTCGTGCCAGCGCTGATGCTCCGGCAGGCTGCCGTTAAGGCGGTCGAGTTCGGCGCGGGCAAGATCCATCATGGGCTGAAAGCGCTCGAACAGTTCGCGCCGGCCGCTGTTGCCCGGGGCGAACAGCGCCAGTACCTGACGATAGAGTTTAACCGCCCCCAGGAAGCGTTTGCTGTCCGGGCCTTCGCGCAGCAGCAGTAAGGTCAGCATCTGCTGCCAGCCGCCCTGCAGCCATTCCACCACGCAGGATGGCAGGGTGCGGTTGGCGCTGTCTTTACCCAGCAGGTGTTCGATTTTCTGCCGTGCGGTCTGCAGCTTGTGCTCGCCTTCGGCGGCCTGAGCCACACGGTCGGCGTTCTGTTTGGCTTTGCGTTCGGCGCTGTTGACCAGACCCTGCAGGTTTTCCAGCAGCTCTTCCAGAGAGTGCTCATCGGACTCGATGTTTTTCACCATCGGATCGATCAGGCCTTCCAGTCGTTTGGCCAGCTGTGTTTCGCCGTTGGTGGTCAGCTGGCCGAGCTTGGCGAGCTGATTGAGCACCAGACGACCCGGGTGTTCCGGGTTGAACAACAAACTTGGGTCGCGCAGCATCAGGCGCAGCAGCGGCCAGCCGAGTTGTTCAATAAAGGGTTTTACGAAGCCTGCGACCTGTTCGCTGGCCATCAGGTGCTGAGTCACCTGTTCGAGGGTGTCGATGGCGTCGCGCGACTCCGCCGGCAGACTCACGTCTTTTTCGGCGAGGACTTTCTCCACCGCTTCGCGCACATGGCCGTCGCTCAGGCTGATGTCTTTCGCCAGCGTCGATACCACTTCGGTAACCTGTTCCGGATGCGCTTCCGGCAGGACTTCTTCCGACAGGGTATCGATGCGCTGATAACGCAGCTTCAGCAGATTCTGGATATTGGCGTAAGCCTGCCGGGCTTCCTGCTGATAGCGCTGGAAGTTTTCCATCGAGTCGCCGCCGGCATATGACGGCTGAGCACGCGCCGGTGCCTGCGAGACCGGGTTGTTGTCCCCCGACCAGTTGCCATTGCCAGAGCCGTTTCCGGAACCATTGCCCGCACCACCTGAGCTGCCCTGTTGTTGTGGCTGTGCCGGTGGTGGGCGGCGATAGCGGAAGGTCAGAGGAATATCGATTTGTTTGACCAGCACCTGATAGCTGTTCTGCAGCTGGGTTCCGGCGACACGCTCGAAGACTTCAAACGCCAGTGTGCGGGCCTCGGCCGGCAGCTGCAGTTGTTCGACGGCCTCACGGAAGGCTTCGGTGATGGTGCCCGGACCAATCGGGTTGAAGCAGTATTCCACCGGCGCGTCCGACAGGGTGTCGAGCAGCTGGCGCAGTTCGAAGGTCAGGTGAGCGAGTTTCGATTGCAGGTGCGAGGCGGTCACTTTCGACAGCAGCCAGTCTTCGAAGTCGGCCTGTTGAATCAGCGACAGGCGCAGCTCGCCGGTGGCGGGTTCATGTTCCGGGCTGTACTCGGCTTTGCCTTCGGTCCAGCGGGTGAATTGTCGCTGAACATTGCTGACAAAGTGGCGGTGCAGAGTGGCCGCTTTTTCCTTACAGCTCTTCTCCAGCCGCAGCCATTGTTGCTGTTCGGCGGTGTTGTGCGCGAGGTTGGCTTTTTCAAAGGTGGCTTCGAGAAAGTCCGGCAGCCAGCTTTTCGGCAGCTTATCACTCAGGCTTTCCACTTCTTTCTGAAAGGCGCCTGTGTATTGCTTACGCTGCGCCTCGGTGATTTTTTTGCCTTTGCGGTGCTTCTGGTTGTATTCCTGCAGCTTCAGGAATAACTGGTCGTCTTGTTTTTGCAGATGAATACCGGCGTGTTGCTCGTTGCAGTAAACCCACTGCACCGCGACGCGGATTTTCTCGCCGTCCAGATCCAGAGCCAGCGTGTGAATGCCTGTGGTATCAACCGGGGGTTGATGGGGCCAGAGCAGATGCATGCCGGTTTGCGAATAGTCCGCAATCTGGCACTCATAACTCTCGCCGCTGGCAATCGTCAGCTGGGCATCGATGTACGTAGAAAATCTCGGGTTCTCGCGCAGTTCCGCTGCCATGATGTCGAATCCAAAATAGGGTGACGACACAGAACCCCGCTGCGTGCGGTGCCCGGAGTTCCTTCCGGCGTGTGGTCATCCCTGAGTTTAATAGCTGAGCATTTTATCCATATTCTGGCTCAAATCCTGCTGCAGATGAACCCGGATTGGTGACACAGTCGTCATATATTTACATGCTACTGACCGTCGCGCAGGGCTTTCAGCTTGCGGTACAAGGTCCGTTCACTGACGCCAAGTTGCGCGGCCAGGGTACTGTTATCGCCCTGATAGCGGCTGACAATACGACTGAGGTAGGTAGCCTCGAGGTCGTTCAGCGCCACAATGTCACCTGCCGGCAGTACGTCCGGCATCAGGTCCGGGTCGGCAAAGCCATCGGGCCCCAGGTGCGCGGGCTCGATCACATTGCCATCACACAACAGGATAGACCGCTCAATCAGATTGCGCAGTTCGCGGATATTGCCGGGAAAGCGCCGTTGAATGAGCCAGTCGCAGGCGGCGTCCGACAGCTGCATCGGGCGCTTGCGGCTGAGCTGCTCAAGCATGTGCGTGGCCAGCGGCACTATGTCGGCCTGCCGCTCGTTCAGCGAGGGCAGAGCCACCGGGAAAGGGCTGATGCGGTAGTACAGATCGCGGCGGAAGCTGCCGTCCTGCACCATTTGCGGCAGGTCGCGGTGGGTCGCACAGATCAAACGAAAGTCAGCCTGTTTCTGGGTGATGCTGCCCACCGGACGATAGCTGCCGGTTTCGATCAGGCGCAGCAGCTTTACCTGCATCGGCAGCGGAATATCGCCGACCTCGTCCAGAAACAGGGTGCCACCGCGGGCGGCTTCGACCAGACCGGGTTTGCGGTGGGTGGCGCCGGTGAAGGCGCCTTTCTCGTGACCGAATAATTCACTTTCAAACAGGCTTTCGGTCAGGCCGGAGCACTCAACCGTCACAAAGGGGTTCGCCGCGCGGTGGCTGTGGCTGTGCAGGTACTGGGCGGCCAGTTCTTTACCGGAGCCGGATTCGCCGAGCAGCAGGACGCTGATGTCGCTCGGGGCAGCGCGGCTGAGCAACTCCAGCATGTGGGTGTAGGCCGGGCTGAAGCCGATCATCTGCTTTTCAAACTGGCGCTCACCGTGGTTGACCGGGTGCATGATCTCGACAAAGAACTGAATCTCGCCGTCGTCGTCACGGATCGGGCTGAGCTCGACATCCACATGCTCACGCCCCTTGGCCGTGTTGTGAATGTGCAGAATGCGCTGACGCTGACCGCTGTCCAGGCACTGGCGCAGCGGGCAGGTTTCGCCGGCCTGATCGCAGGGCACGCGGTAGCCATGCGATACCTCATAACAATGCCGGTTCAGAATCGCCTGATCGGTGGCGAACGTGCGGCGATACGCCTCGTTGGCGGCGCAGATTTCGTAATCCCGGTTCATCAGGATGGCCGGCTCGGCAATGGCGTCGAGCAGTGAGGAGATGGCGGGCAGCGAGCGGTAACGCGGATCGGTGGACATGAACGTCATTCCTGTCAGGGCGTGTGCCAAATTTGGCAGTGCAGCTGTCATCTGTAAAGCCGGTGATTCGGTTTTAGCCGTCGCGGGCGGTTTAAGCCCGCGCAGAGTGCTGTGCTGCGACGCCCGCCGGCTTGGCGTCAGCCGTGTAATCATGCGGCTCGACCAGACAACGAGTGGCTCATTGTCTTTGCCGCCGCTGATTGGCCTGCTCCTTGCTCAGCAGCCTGAAAGATTCGTCGTCCGGTGGCAGGCATGGTTCGGGTAAAGCAATGGGAAACGCAGGGTGCGCTGAGTTATCTGCTGGTGGAGCCAGTTTCCCGCCGCAGTGCGCTGATTGATCCGGTGGCGGCACTGGTCGGTGAATATATGCGCGTGATCCGCATGCGTGGCCTGCACAATCTGTATGTGCTCAGCACCCGCAGTTCAGTTCACGCCGAGGCTGAATGGGCGGCTCTGCCCGGCGAGCGCCCTGACGCGGCGCAGATGGCGGCGGGTCTTGTGCTGCCGCTGGGCGAAAGCCATATCGAATGCTTTGTCAGTGCCGCCGGTGGGCAGGTGGCGTATGTCGCTGACGGCCATTTATTCAGTGGCGGGTGGCTGTTGCCGTTTTCCCTGCGACAATTAAACGCAGCGCAGAACGGGGATTCCTCCTGTATGCTGCCGCTTCTTAATTTCCCGGACGACACGATTCTGCACCCGGGAGAAACCGTGTCAGGCATCCGCATCAGTTCGCTGGCGCAGGAAAAAGCGCTGGCCGTCACTGACAGGGAATCGGGAGGCCTGCATGGCTGAGCGTCGTTCTGTGTTTTCTATTCCGCTGGTGCGCGAGCTGGCGGCTGTGCTGGTCATCAAACTGGCACTTATCTTTGTTATTAAAGCGCTGTTTTTTTCTGACCCTGTGGAATTAACCGATCCGCAGGACGCTGTTGCACAGCAGTTAGGCTTATCTTCTCAAACGTCTTTTCAATCCAGTTCCCCGCAATCGGAGGCTCAGCAATGATCAGTGAAAGTCTGGTGGACTTATCGCGGCTGCAGTTTGCAATTACCGCGCTATATCACTTCCTGTTTGTACCACTCACCCTCGGGATGTCGTTTATCCTGGCCATTATGGAATCTGCCTATGTCATGACCGGCAAGCAGGTTTACAAGGACATGGTGAAATTCTGGGGCAAGTTATTCGGTATTAACTTTGCCCTGGGCGTGACCACAGGTCTGACCATGGAATTCCAGTTCGGTACTAACTGGGCGTATTACTCGCATTATGTGGGCGATATTTTCGGTGCGCCGCTGGCGATTGAAGGTTTAATGGCCTTCTTCCTTGAATCGACCTTTATTGGTTTGTTTTTCTTCGGCTGGGACCGTCTCACCCGGGTGCAGCATTTAATGGTGACCTGGCTGGTGGCGCTGGGGTCTAACCTGTCTGCGCTGTGGATTCTGATTGCCAACGGCTGGATGCAGAATCCGGTGGGGGCGGAATTTAATTACCAGACCATGCGCATGGAAATGACCAGCTTCGCCGAGCTCATTTTCAACCCGGTCGCGCAGGTGAAATTCGTGCACACCGTATCCGCAGGTTATGTCACCGGCGCTATGTTTGTGCTGGCCATTTCGGCGTATTACATGCTGAAAAAACGCGATCTGCCGTTCGCCCGCCGCTCGTTTGCGATTGCAGCGAGTTTCGGTTTCGCCTCTATTTTGTCGGTGATTATTCTCGGCGACGAATCCGGTTATGAAATCGGTGACGTACAGAAAACCAAACTGGCTGCCATCGAAGCCGAGTGGGAAACGCAAACCCCGCCGGCGGATTTCACCCTGTTTGGCTTCCCGAGTCAGGACGACATGGAAACCCACGCCGCCATTAAAATTCCGGGTGCGCTGGGTCTGATCGCCACCCGTTCGGTGACCGAAGAAGTGACCGGTATTAAAGATCTGCTGGTCGAGCACGAAGAGCGTATCCGCCGCGGTATGGAAGCGTACGCCTTGCTGGAAAAAATGCGTGCCGGCGACAAAGCACCGGATGTGATCGCCGCCTTCGACGCCCTGAAAGACGACCTGGGTTATGGCCTGCTGCTCAAGCGTTACACCAACGATGTGGTGGACGCCACGGAAGAACAGATTAAACAGGCGGCAAAAGACACCATTCCAAAGGTGGCGCCTATGTTCTGGACGTTCCGCATCATGGTGGCACTGGGCTTTACCATGTTCTTCCTGATCGCCATGTCGTTCTGGTACAGCATTCATCACAACGTGGAACAACAACGCTGGCTGCTGAAAGCACTGCTGATCTGTCTGCCGGCGCCGTGGATTTCCTGTGAAATGGGCTGGTTTGTGGCGGAGTTCGGTCGTCAGCCATGGGCCATCGGTGAAGTGCTGCCGACGCATCTGGCGGTGTCGACCCGTTCCGTGGGCGATCTGTACCTGAGTCTGGCCGGTTTTATCGGTTTCTATACGCTGCTGCTGGTGGCCGAAATGTATCTGATGATCCGCTTTGCCCGACTGGGGCCGTCCAGTCTGCACACCGGTCGTTATCACTTCGAACAACAAGCATCCGCCGGTGCCGCTGCCCAGCAGCCTGCACAGGCCGTGAAAGATCCGGCGTAAGGAGCTGAACATGGATTACGAAATTCTGAAATTAATCTGGTGGGTGCTGATCGGCGTGCTGCTGATCGGTTTCGCGGTCACCGACGGCTTCGATATGGGCGTCACGGCGCTGCTGAAAGTCATCGCCCGTACCGACAGTGAGCGGCGCGTGATGCTCAATACCGTAGGCCCGCACTGGGACGGTAATCAGGTGTGGTTTATTACCGCCGGCGGTGCGATTTTCGCCGCCTGGCCTGTGGTCTACGCCGTCGCCTTTTCCGGTTTTTACTGGGCACTGCTGCTGGTGCTGTTCGCCCTGTTTTTCCGTCCGGTGGGCTTTGAATACCGCTCCAAAATAGAGGACGACCGCTGGCGCAGCCTGTGGGACTGGGGTCTGACCATTGGTGGTGCCGTGCCGGCGCTGGTGTTCGGTGTGGCCTTTGGCAACCTGCTGTTGGGCGTGCCGTTCGAAATCGACGAATTTATGCGCTCCACCTACACAGGTTCGTTCTGGGCGCTGCTGAATCCGTTTGCGCTGGTGGCGGGTCTGGTGAGTCTGCTGATGCTGTGTATGCACGGTGGTACTTACCTGCAAATGCGCACCGCCGGAGCGTTGCACGAACGTGCCCGTCAGGTGTCTGCGCTTCTGGCGGTGGCGGTTGCTGTGCTGTTTGCCGTAGCGGGTATCTGGCTGTGGATGGGCGTCGACGGTTATGTGATTACCCAGAGCGTGGACGTCGGCGGCGTTATGACACCTCTGGATAAAAGCGTCGAAATTCAGTCCGGCGCCTGGCTGGCGAATTACAGCAAATACCCGCTGATGATGCTGGCACCTGTGGTGGCGTTTGCCGGTCTGGCACTGACCGTGCTGATGTCGCTGGCCAACCGGGGCGCGCTGGCGTTCGTGGCCAGTTCACTGGCGGTGGCCGGTATTATTCTGACCGCGGGGTTCAGTCTGTTTCCGTTCATCATGCCGTCGAGCCTGAATCCGTCGGACAGCCTGACCGTGTGGGATGTGGTGTCCAGTCATAAAACCCTGGGCATTATGTTCTGGGTGGCCATGATTTTCGTGCCGATCGTGTTGTCGTACACCGCGTGGGGCTACTACAAAATGCGCGGTCGTCTGACCACGGATTTCATCGAAGACAACAAGTACAGCACCTACTGATACGGAGGATTTGTTATGTGGTATTTCGCGTGGATTTTAGGGGTGTTGCTCGCCTGCTCCTTCGGTCTGATCAACGCCATGTGGCTTGAGATGAACGAAAACTTCGACCGCGACGCCGATCTGAAAGATTGATCATGACGTCTCCGGTTGATTACAAAGCTTACGGCCCGCTGTATGCGGGCTGGGCCCGGGCGCTGTCACTGCTGGCGGCGCTGGGGCTGTCTGGTCTGCTGTTGGCGGTGCCGCACGTCGTGGCAACCGACACCATGAGCATTGATCACGGTCTGCTGTCGCTGTGTTTGCTGGGCATCAGCGCAGGCTTCGTGCATGGCGTGGGCTATGTGCCTGTGATGCTGGTCTGGCGTCTGGCGTTCAGTCCCTATGTGGCCTGGCCGCTGATGCTGGTGTGCGCCGGCTGGTGGTTGCGCTGACGTAGCGGGTGGCAGAGTCAGGTAATTTCTGTATGCTTATACGGTAATGTTTTTCAGGAGCAATGCATCATGGCAATGACAAAAGACGATCTGCTGGCCGAAGCCCGTGCCTCGGTACAGCCTGTGGATGCCGCCGCCGCTGAGGCTCTGCTGGCCGCCGGTGCGGTGGTGCTGGATGTGCGTGAACCGGCAGAATTCGATATGGGCCATCTGCCGGGCGCCGTGAATGTGCCGCGCGGTGTGCTCGAATTCCGCGTCGGTGATCATCCGGCGCTGACCAATAAAGACACTGCCATTCTGCTGTACTGCAAAAATGGTGGCCGCAGCACGCTGGCAGCACACACGCTGAAGCGCATGGGTTTTGACGGCGTAAAAATGCTGGTCGGTGGTTTTGATGGCTGGAAAGGCTCTGTTCATAAAGTGGAAGTGGATCCGTCCGTTTACCGTTGAGGAGCGCGTGATGAAACCGGCAATTGCAGCGACCTTATTGATGGCGTCTGTGTCCGCACTGGCGGCGGATCAGCAGGCGTTGACCATGGAAGCCCGCGGTCAGGTAAAAGCCTTTGCTCAGGCCTTAATGGGTGAGCTTAAGGGCAGTATCGAAAAAGACGGTCCGGTGGCGGCAATTGCGGTGTGCAATACCGAAGCGCCGGCCATTGCCACGGGTCTCAGCCTGAATGGCTGGCAGGTCGGGCGCACCGCGTTAAAAATCCGTAATCCGGACAACGCCCCGGATGCGTGGGAAACTCAGGTGCTGAACGATTTCTCGGCGCGCATCAAGGCCGGTGAAGATCCGGCGATGATGGAAGCCACTCAGGTCACTGGTGGCGAATTCCGTTATATGAAAGCCATTCCGACCGCAGGTCTGTGCGTGGCATGTCACGGTGCTGAGGTAGCGCCTGCGGTAGAAGCAAAACTGGCTGAGCTTTATCCCGCCGATAAAGCACGTGGCTTTAACGTAGGCGACCTGCGCGGCGCTTTTACGCTGCGTAAAATGATTCAGGAATAGTCATGTCAGAACACATTATTCACACCCGTTGGGTGAAGCAGGGTGCGTTTTCCCACGAGGGTTACGAGGTTCGTCATGAGCTGGCGTTTAAACCCGATGTGACAATTCCCGCCGGTGGCGCCGGCAATGAATTTGGCGCCGACCCGGAACAAATGCTGGCCGCCGCCGTATCGAGCTGTCATATGCAGACCTTTCTGGCGCTGGCCGCTAAAAAGCGGTTAATCGTGGCCTCGTACGAGGATACGGCAGCCGCCGAAATCGCCCAGCGCGACGACGGTAAATTCTGGGTGCCTGTGATTACCCTGTCGCCCAAAGCCGTTTTCGAGGGCGATAAACAGCCCGACGAAGAGGCTGTGCGGGTCATGCACGAAAAAGCGCATCAGCATTGTTTTATTGCCAATTCGGTGGCCAGTCAGGTCGTGGTTGAACCGCGTTTCTGAGCCAGACCCGATTCCATTATTGTTCACAGGCTCTGAGCCTGCCCAAAGGCCGTATCCTGGTTTAAGCTTACAAAAACTGAGGATACCGGCCTTTTCATGATTCTTTCCTTGTCCAGCGTCGTCGGCTTATCGGGTGTCGACACCAGCGAAAATGCGCGCGCCCGTCGTGTAGGCCGCTATTTCGAATGGCCCATGATCGTGATCGCATTCTGGATTCTGTTCGAATGGTATCTGGAAGCCCGGGCCGGAAAACCCTTCGTTTATGCCTACGTTACCGACTGGCTGCTGTGGATTTTCTTCCTCACCGAAACCCTGATTCTGACCTCGCTGGTGGACGATAAAGGCCGCTATTTGCGCACTAACTGGAGCAATCTGGTGATCGTGGTGGCGGGCATGCCGCTGCTGTGGGAATACCTGCCGTACGCCGGTGGCTTACGGGCGTTGCGATTGCTGGCCATGTTCACGCTGCTGATGAATATGTCGGGCAGCTTCCAGAAAATCATGGGTCGCAATCATTTAGGGCCGACGCTGATGGTGAGTTTCATCATCATTATTCTGGCCGGTACGCTGATGGCAGTGATTGATCCGAATGTGGAAACACCGCTGGACGGCATCTGGTGGGCGTGGGTTACGGTAACGACTGTGGGTTACGGCGATATTGTGCCGGGCTCGAACGTTGGCCGTTTATTCGGTGCGTTCCTGATCCTGATGGGCATTGGTTTGTTCTCTATGCTCACCGCCAGTTTTTCTGCGTTTTTTATGCAGCAGGAAGAAGAGGATCTGTTCAACAAAGAACGTGAACACGCCGATCAGCTGGCGAAGATGGAAGCGCGTATGGAGCAGCTGGAAAAGAAACTGGACCGCCTGCTGACCGTGGCGCTCGATGCCGAACGTGCCCAGCTGGAGCGTGGGCGCGATCCGGAAGCCGGGGAGCGCTGAGCCCCCGGGTAAAACGCCTTTATTCCTGCGCCGCCGCGCAGCTCAGGCACAGACTGCTGTAAGGCACGGCCGCCAGTCGCTGTTCACCGATGGCCGCACCGCATTCGCTGCAGGCACCGTAGGTACCGGCCTCGATGCGCGCCAGCGCCAGATTGATCTGATCAATTTCGTGTTTCGACTCCAGTGCAATGGTGCGCAGCACGTCATCGTTTTCACGCTCGGTCGCCTGCTCGGCGAAGTCGGCGGAGACCGCTTCGTCGCGGTGGCTGGCATCGCGCTCGGTTTTGTCGGCGCGGGCTTCCAGCAGAGTTTTCCGATCCTGCAACTGCTGTCGGATGTGGCTGAGATTCATAGTGACCTTCCCTTGTTTTGTTCTCTTGTCAGGCTATGCCGCCACTGTTCCGGCCGCATTGATATGCGTCATGGGCCCTGCGCGATGCGTCCGTTAGTCTGTGTGGCCTGTCCGGACGGGGCGGCACTGGCGCATTGGCCGATCACTGCCAATACTTAGAGTCTCATCAGTAACAGGGGATACGTATGCTGGAAGCAGCAGAACTGCAGGACCCCTATCGGGCGCTGGGCCGCCCGATGCATTTTCTTGAACGTCTCGAGCACCTGTATCGCGTGCTGCGCGAGCAGTTCGATGGCATCCAGCGGTTTGCCATGGCGCTCTACGATTCCGAAACCGATCTGCTGTCGACCTTTATTTATGAGAGTGACGACAGCTCGCCGCTGCTGGGCTATTCGGTGCAGCTGGCGGATGTGCCCTCACTGCAGCGCATCGCCTCCGGCGCGACACTGCGTGTGGTGGACGACATGCGCTGCTTCCGGTCGCAGGTGATGTCGGTGCATACCCGTGCCTTGCTGGAGCAGGGCTATCGTTCCAGCTTTACGATGCCGCTGATTCACGAAAACAGCCTGAAAGGCTTTCTGTTTCTGAACTCGGCCAGTCTGAATTATTTCGACGCCCCCAAAGCGACCTACTGCAATCTGTGGGCGCATCTGGTTGGCCAGCAACTGGCGCATGAACAGGAGGCAGTGCAGCGCATGCAGGCGCTGGTGCACTTCGCCACCGATGTGTCCGGCCGTCGTTCGGTAGAAACCGAATCGCACGTACGGCGCATGGCCGCCTACGCACGCCTGCTCGCCCGCGAGCTGCAGAGTGAGTGGCATTTAAGTGACGCCTTTGTTGAGTACCTCACGTTATTCGCCCCCTTGCACGATATTGGCAAAATCGCGATTTCCGACAGCATTCTGCACAAGCCCGGTCCGCTGACCGCCGATGAATTTGAAACCATGAAAAAACACGTGTCGGTGGGGCGCGATATCGTGGACCAGGCCATCCGGCATTTTTCACTGGGCGAGATGGAATATGCCGACATGCTGCGCAATATCGTGCAATTCCATCATGAAAAACTGAATGGCACCGGTTATCTGGGCTGCACCCAGCAGGAGGTGCCGGTGGAAGCCAGAATCATTGCCGTGGCCGATATTCTCGATGCGTTACTCAGTGCCCGCAGCTACAAAGAGCCCTGGACGCTGGAGAAAACATTATCGGTGATGAGCTCGATGGCCGACGCCAATGAGCTCGATGCGGCGGTGGTGGCGGTGTTGCATAAACGGCAGGAAAAGATCGAACAAATCCGGGCGCGATACCCATGATGGCGGTGGATAAAAAGCAATAAAAAAAGCCGCGTTAACGCGGCTTTTTTTATTGGCAGATTCCACGTCTGTGGAAAGCGGTCAGAGAATTAACCCTCTTTTTCCAGCAGTAAAACCGCAAGGCGGACAAAGTCCTGCGACGTCAGCAAACCGATCAGCTGCTGTTGGTCGTCGGTGACCAGCAGGCAGCCATGGCGACCCTGACGCAGATGGCGGCCGGCGTCGACCAGCGGCATGTTCTGCGCGACTGTGGTCGGGGTGGCGTTCATGCACTGACTGAGTGGCGTTTTTGCCAGATAGCTCTGCAAATTATGCGCGCCGAATTTATCGGTAATGCGGAACGCCTGAGTCAGAAATTCTTTCTGGCTGAGCAGTCCGGCCAGCGTGCCATCGTCGTTGACCACCGGAATATGGCGGATCTGATGTTGCCCCATGGCCTGCTCGGCATCGGCCAGCGTCTGGCTGGGCGTCAGGGTTAACAATTCACGGGTCATCAGGTCACTGACCAGCTTCATACGGCATTCCTGCACTGAATAGGGTTCCCCTAAGTTAAGCAGGAAATTACCGGAGTGCTATGCTCAATTGCAGTGGCAGGAGGGACAGCATGAGCATTTCCAATCATATTCGTAACTACTTCGAACAGCTGGTGGCCGAAGAAATTCTGCGCACCGTGGCTGGCCGCAATCCACCGGCGCATGTCGATTACATGGCTGACGTGGCCTGTGTGGCGCTGAACCGCCTGCCGGCCCGCTACATCCGCTACGAAGTCGATATGGCGTTCTACATGACGCCCGATGAGCTGATCTCGACGCACAAGGCCGTAACCGATGCGGTGCGCGACGCGCTGGTCTTTGTCGATACCCACAAACGCGACGATTGAGCGGGAGGCTGTACTGAGTCTTTACATTTGTAAAGAACGTATCAGTCGCTTGAAAGAGCAGCACTTTTTCTCTGAAACTGCATCGGATAGCGGGGGGTAAATTATGAATCTGCTGTTAATTGATGATGATCAGGAACTGTGCGCGCTGCTGCGCCGCTATCTCGAACGCGAGCTGTTCCGCGTAACCACAGTGCATACCGCGGCCGAAGGGCTGGAAGAAGCACTGTCCGGAAAATATCAGGCGGTGATTCTCGATATCATGTTACCCGGCGGTGACGGTATCGAGATTCTGCGCGCCATTCGTCAGCGCAGCGATCTGCCGATCCTGATGCTGACCGCCAAAGGCGATGAAATGGACCGTATCCGCGGTCTGGAATTCGGCGCCGACGACTACCTGCCCAAACCCTGCAACCCACGCGAGCTGTCTGCGCGTCTGCGCTCGGTTTTGCGTCGAGGTCATTCAGGTTCGGTGGCCGATGCCAGCATGGCGCTCGACGAACTGCAGATCGATCTCGATCAGCACCGGGTGCTGCGCGACGGTGTACCGCTCGATTTAACCGTCACCGAATTCAATATTCTCAGCGTACTGGCCCGTGAAGCGGGTAAAGTGGTCGAGAAAAACCGGCTGGCACAGCAATCATTGCAACGCTCACTGACCATGTTCGACCGCAGTCTGGATATGCACCTGAGCAACCTGCGTAAAAAGCTGGGGCCAAACCGCAGTGGTGAACAGCGTATCCGTACCGTGCGTGGTGTCGGGTACATGTACACACCGGAACAGGGTGCCGCCTAAGCCGTTGCCGGCACTCATCAAACAAGGCTTGTGGATGTAACGTGCGCGGCATTTTTATACGGATATACCTCGCTTTTATGGTCACCAGTCTGGTGGCCACCCTCGTTACTCTGCTGCTGGCGGTTTACTACCGCCAGTGGTCGAACGACTCCGTCAACCTGATCGCGCCTACCGGTGGTTATATTTCGGCGGCGGAACTCATTCTGCAGCGCGGCGGCGAACCTTTACTGCTCGAGTGGCTGATGACCTTCGAGCGTCATCCGAGTGTGAATGCCTACGTCTTTGATGATCAGGGCATCAGCCTGCTGTCCGACGTGCCGGACGATGTCCGCACCTACGCCTTTGCCTCCGATTCGTATCAGGCCCGGGTGAATCCGCTGGGGCAGAGTGAAATTCTGGTGAAGGCGCCGATTCAGAACCACGAAGGCCGTATTTACCTTTTGGTTGTCGAATTCCTGCATCCGCTGGCGGTGTTCAATCTGCCGACCTATCTGGGCTGGGGCTTTCTTGCCTCACTGGTGCTGTTTGCATTGTGGGGCCTGGTGCTGGCGCGTTACCTGAGCCGGCCACTGCTGTCGCTGCGCACCAGTGTGCGGGCGTTTGCTCACGGCCACTGGCCGGTGCGCATCGCTGATGATGTGCTGCTACGGCGCGACGAAATCGGCGAGCTGAGCCGCGAGTTTGCCGACATGGCGGCCCGTCTTGAGCGTCTGATTTCCGACCAGCGCCAGCTGCTGCGTGATGTGTCCCATGAACTGCGTTCGCCACTGGCGAGGTCGGCGGTGGCGCTTGAACTGGCCCGTCTGGATGCGGCGGACGAGCAGGTGGAATATCTCGACCGCATCGAACTGGAAAATCAGCGCCTGAACGAACTGATCGGCGACCTGCTCGACATGGCCCGGCTCGAAACCCTGGACGATAACGCCAGCTGGAGTCTGGTGTCGTGCCGCGACGTACTGCAGCAGGTGGTCACCGATGCACGTTTTGAACATCCCGACAGTCAGGTGATTCTGGCCGCCGCCCGCGACTGTCATGTGCTGGGCGACGGCCGACTGCTGCTCTCGGCCTGTGAAAACGTGGTGCGCAACGCCCTGCTGCACACCCGGCCGGGCACGCCGGTGGAGGTGGAGCTCAGCCGCGCCGACGATTTCTGTCATATCCGCATCCGCGACCATGGTCCGGGCGTGCCGGAGGCCATGCTCGAAGATCTGCTGCGGCCGTTCGTGCGCAACGAGCAGGCCCGCGAACGCAGCCTCGACAGTCTGGGCAAGGGGCATCGCGGCTTTGGTCTGGGGCTGGCGATTGCCAACCGTGTGGTGCTGCATCACAAGGGCTCGCTGCGGTTGCAGAATCACCCGCAGGGCGGTCTGGAGGTAAGTATTCGCTTACCTTGCGAATGAGTCCTATTCAGGCTGGTTGATATTTACCCGGCGTTTACCTGCGGCAACTGTGTTAAATTGTCCGACATGTTTAAACTTTGGGAACAAGGTTCTGTGGGTTCTGTATGCGTCACTTTTTCTGGTTAGTCAGCCTCTTTGCTGCATCGGCGTTTGCTGAGCCGGACGTGCGCCCGGACATCATGGATCCTGTGCATCCGTCCTGGCAGCTGGAGTGGGATAACGCCCGCCCGGAGCAACGTCAGGCGCTGGATCAGTTCTATCAGGCGCTGCAGAACCTGCAGGGCGGCGAGCAGGTGGTACGCAAGCTTGAGCGGGAAGAACATCTGGAACGCCTGCGCGATATGACGCCCGAACAGCGCCGTCAGCAGTTTATGGATTTCGTCCATCAGAACCCGCCGCCATCCGGCATGCAGCCACCACCGGGAATGCAACCGCCAGCGGGTGGTGTGATGCCGCCACCGCCGGGCGTTATGCCGCCCATGCGCTGAGCGCTTTTCAACGCCGTTACACCTTCCTGCTCGTTTTCAGCCGGGTCAGTCGTTACTATGAGCGGCCTGTGAATTTACGGACACGCTATGAAGACGAGAATTACCGAATTGCTGGGTATCCGTTACCCGCTGGTGCTGCCCGGCATGAGCTGGATTTCCACGCCTGAGCTGGTGGCGGCCGTTTCCAACGCCGGTGGTCTGGGCATTCTGGCCAGCGGCCCGCTGACACCGGAAGACACCCGTTCTGCTATTCGCCGAATTCGCGAACTGACGGACAAACCGTTCGGCATTGGCGTGACTCTGCTGATGCCCGGCGCCAAAGAAAACGCCGACGTTGCACTGGACGAGCAAGTACCTGTGATTAACTTCTCGCTCGGCAAGGGTGACTGGCTGGTCAAGCGTGCCCACGAGTACGGCGGCAAAGTCATTGCAACCGTGGTGTCGGAAAAGCATGCGCTGTCTGCGCAATCCATTGGTGCCGATGCGCTGCTGGTCACCGGCCATGAAGCGGCCGCCCACGGCGGTGACGTGACCTCGCTGGTGCTGATTCCTGCCATCGCCTCGAAAGTGAGTATTCCTGTGATTGCCACCGGCGGCTTCGCCGACGGTCGTGGTCTGCTGGCGGCGCTGTCGCTGGGCGCCGATGCCGTCGCTATGGGCTCGCGCTTTGCCACCAGTGCCGAAAGTCCGCTGCACCAGAACACCAAGCAAGCGGTGATTGACCGCACCGAGCAGGACACCATTTACTCCAAAAATTTCGACGGCTTGTGGGCACGGGTCATGAAAACGCCGCGTTCGGTCAAAGAAACCCGCCGGCCAATGAACATCGTCATGGCGTGCTGGGAAGCGATGAAAGCTGCGCGCATTGTTAAGCAGCCGGTGTGGAAAATCATGCTCGGTATGCTGGCCATGCTGGATAAAGTGCTGCTGCTGGCGTACTTCGGTGCCAGCGTGCCGCGCCTGAAGGCCGCTACCATTGATGGTGACCTGAACAAGGGTGTGCAGTTTATCGGTCAGACACAGGGACTGATCAACGACATCGCGCCGGTCGATGAGATCGTGCAACGCATTCTGGTGGAGGCGCGCAGTATTCACGAGCAGCACAACTCGCTCTGGAACTGATCGCATCGGTGTAAAAAAAGGCGGCTTTATGGCCGCTTTTTTTATGCCCGGAATTTTCGCTGCTTTTATTTTTATTTCAATTTTTATTAATCCATCAATGCCAAGCGTTGGGACTAATAATGGTGGCTCTTTCGATTTTTTGACGCCGTATTTGTGGCGTTGAACGCGGCTGAATAAACGCGACCTTTATCTGAGTTACACAGTCTGTCCTGTGCGCACAAAGTCTGTCGCATGGAGTCTCATCTGGCTGCCTTCGTCTGCGACTGCGCTGGCACGTTGTGTGGTGGCAGCGATCTGTGTGCCTCCTACACTTAGGCCGCTCGTCGAAAACGGAAGCGGAGCTGAGCATTACTGCGTCCTTACAAAAACAAAAATCAGGACCTGTTCATGAAGAAAATTCTCTCCCTTGTGGCGTTTGCACTGACGCTGATGTCCACCCAAGTCGTGGCCATGTCGGCCTCCCCGGCCACTGGCTATACCGAAACCAAATACCCGATCGTGCTGGTGCATGGCTTTCTCGGCTTTGATTCTCTGCTGGGCGTCGATTACTGGTACAAGGTGGTCGAAACTCTGGAAAAAGACGGTGCCAGTGTGTTCGTTGTGACGGTGCCGAATGCCAGCACGCCGGAAATCCGTGGCGAGGTTTTAATCCCGCAGATTGAAGATATTCTGGCCGTTACCGGTGCCGAAAAAGTGAACCTGATCGGCCACAGTCACGGCGGCCCGACCACCCGTTATGTAGCGTCTGTGCGTCCCGATCTGGTGGCGTCGGTGACGTCCATTTCCGGCGTTAACAAAGGCACGCCGATTGCCGATAAATTAATGGAACTGTCGGACGATTCTGCCGCCTTTGATGCCGTATTTGGCACGCTGGTGAATACCGCAGCGCAGGTGCTGAACGTCATATCCGGCGCCAATTACGATGGCGTTAATGCCATGGTGGCGATTGAATCCATGACCACCGCCAACGGCGATATTTTTAACGCGCAGCATCCGGGTGGCATTCCGGCTACGGCCTGCGGCGAAGGCGCATACCAGGCCAATGGCGTGCATTATTATTCCTGGGCCGGTGCCGATCCGACCACCAACGTGCTCGACCCGACCGACCTGATCACCATTGCCTTCGGTCAGTTCTTCCCGTCGGGTGTGGCACACGATGGTTTTGTCGGTTCTTGTGCGGCGCATCTGGGTATGGTGATCCGCGATGATTTCCGCATGAACCATCTGGATGAAGTGAATCAGTTTCTGGGCCTGCATGACCTGACCGAAACCGATCCGCTGACTGTGTTCCGTACCCATGCGAACCGCCTCAAACTGACCGGCCTTTAAGTACGTTTGCCGGAGGCAGCCTGCCTCCGGCGCTTCTGTTACTCCGTCGGCTGCCGCTGTTTGGCCCGTTTGGTCTTCGACCATCCGGCTCCAACCTGACCCGCACAGTCCTACAGTCAGCAGCCTGATTCCCTACACTGGTCGCGCACATAAAAAGACTCTGCGCGGCTGAAAGCGATTTCGTATTTCTGCGCTCACCAAAACAACAATAATAAGGTCAGTCACGATGAAAAAACTGTTAGCCACCGCCGCGCTGGCGACTCTGTTTTCAACCGCTCAGGTCAATGCAATGTCGGCAAGCGCCGATACCGGTTATACCGAAACTCAGTACCCGATTGTGCTGGTACACGGCTTCCTTGGTTTCGATTCCATTCTTGGGATCGATTACTGGTACAAGGTCGCCGAAACCCTTGAAGCCGACGGTGCGCAGGTATTTACCGCCACTGTGTCCAACACCAATTACCCGGAATATCGCGGCGAGCAGCTGCTGGAACAGGTGGAACAGATCCTGGCCATCACCGGCGCTAAAAAAGTGAATCTGATCGGCCACAGTCACGGTGGCCCGACCACCCGTTACGTGGCCTCTGTGCGTCCGGATCTGGTGGCGTCAGTAACCTCCATTTCTGGTGTAAACAAAGGCACTCCGGTGGCCGACACTCTGATGGAATGGTCAGAAGATTCCGCCACCTTTGGTGTCGCGTTTGAAGCGGCGATCGGCACGCTGTCGAAAGTCATCGACTTTGCCTCCGGCGCCGGCGATGAACTGGATGTGATGGCCTCTGTCGGCTCCATGACCACCGAAGCGGCACAGACCTTCAACGCTGCGCACCCGGGCGGCCTGCCAGCAACGGCCTGCGGTGAGGGCGCTTACACCGCGAATGGCGTGCGTTATTACTCCTGGGCCGGTGCCAAGCCGGTGACCAACGTGCTCGACCCGCTCGAGTTCGTCACAGCCACCTTCTCAGCCTTCTTCCCGTCCGGCGTGGCCAACGATGGTTTCGTCGGTGCCTGTGCAGCGGGTCTGGGTATGGTGATCCGCAATGACTTTGCCATGAATCACCTTGATGAGATCAACCAGTCGCTGGGTATTCATGACCTGTTTGATACCGATCCGCTGACGGTGCTGCGTACCCACGCTAACCGTCTGAAGAAAGCAGGGCTCTGATCATGAAGCCGCTGCACGGAGCGCTGCTGCTGACCGTCCTTGCCATCGCCATCTGGGTGGCAGGCTGGTTATCGGAGCCTTCGGTAGCGGTCATGACATCGGACACCGCGTTGCCTCCGGCCGGCCCTGTGCCGGCCGGTTCTGTTTCTGAGGGCCAGGCAGCCCAGACTCGTCTGGATCTCACTGAATTGCGCACCTTCCGTGGTGCTACGGTGGATGGCAGTCTGCGCACCCATGTTAACGGTGAACTGATTGTCGATATGGGGCTGCGCCGCTGGCTGGATTTTTACCTGTCTGCGCAGGGCGAAGTGCCGCTGGCGGATCTGGTAGCGGCCATGCATCAGGAAATGGAACGTCTGCCGCAGCCCGGCCAGAATCAGGCCATCGATTTGCTGGAAGATTATCTGGGGTATTTAACGGCGCTGGGGCAGTACGATGAAGATGCCCAGCGGCGTTTGTCCGGTGCCGATTTTGACGCCATGGCCGCGCGCCTCGACTGGCAGAAACGTCTGCGTCGTGAGTGGCTGCAACCCGATGTGGTGCTGGCCTTTTTCAATGATGACGAAGCGCTGGATGATTACACGCTGCAGCGCATTCAGCTGACGCGTCAGGGCGCCAGCAACGCCGAACTGGCGGCGTTGGAAGACACGCTGCCACCGTCGCTGCGCCAGCTGCGGGAAGGTGCCCGCACCCTGGATACCCTGCGCAATGAAGAGCAGTCGATCCGTGCCGCGGGCGGTGGTGATGCGGATGTTCAGGCGTGGCGGGTGCAGAAGTTTGGTGCCGAAGCGGCCGGTCGTCTGGCCGAGGCAGATCAGCGTCAGCAGGCATGGCATCAGCGACTGCGTGAGTATCAGCAATATTCCGAATCGCTGGCTCTGAAGGGGCTGGGGGAAACGGAGCGTAATCAGCTGCTGGAGGCTTACCGCCAGCGTCATTTCTCCGAGGCGGAAATCAAACGTCTGCCAGCGGCTCTGAAGCTGCTGGCGTCGGAGTGATCAGTCCTTATTGAGCAACTGCTGCAGGGCGTCGTACAGCGCCCTATTGGCCAGCAGAATATCCTCACCCCACAACTGTGGATTCTTGCCCGCCGGTACCGGCGTAAAGTGGCCGAAACGTGCACCGGCTTCGCGGGCAATCAGCTGGGCGGCGGCAAAATCCCAGGGTTTTACGGTTTCGTAATAGGCGTCCAGACGGCCGCAGGCCACCCAGCAAATATCCAGCGCCGCAGACCCCAGCCGGCGGATATCCGCACATTCACTCAGCACGTTCTGCACCCGCTTCATCAGCAGCGGCACGGTATTTTTGTGATACGGAAAGCCGGTCGCAACAATCGCCCGGCGCAGGTCGCGGGTTTCTGAACAGCGGATCGGCTGGCCGTTCAGCCAGGCGCCATGCCCGGCTTCGGCGCTGAAGGTTTCGTGCAGAAACGGATTAAATACCACCGCCAGTCTGGCTTCACCGCGTTCGTAGTAGGCGATGGAAACCGCCACCTGAGGATGCTGGTGGGCGTAGTTCACCGTGCCGTCGATCGGATCGATCACCCACAGGTGTTCGGCGTTGGTGTCGGCGTCCGGTGCTAATTCTTCCGACAGAATGCTGTGCGCCGGAAAGGCTTCCTGAATGCGTTGGCGGATGGCGGTATCGGCCGCGATATCGGCCTGTGTCACCAGCTCGGTATCGCCCTTGAACGAAATATCCAGCCGGTCGCGCAGGTCGGCAATGATGTGACCGGCTTGCTGAGCAATATCGGCGACAAAATTCAGCGTGACATCGGACATGGTGGTTTCCTCGGGCGGATGGTGGAGGGTGACGGGTGGACGGCGACGGGCAGATGAGAAGCCAGTGTAGCGCCGGCGCCAGCGAAGGTCACGGCCGGTGCCTGCGGGCAGGCTCGTACAGCAGGGGCGACCGTGCGTTAAGCCTTACGTCGCTGGGCTTTAATGTAAATCGGCGCGCCGGGCAGCGGCTGTGCTGTTCAGTAATTCGCGGAATTTCGCAAGTGGCAGCGGCCGGCTGAAGTAATAACCCTGATAACAGTCGCACTCCAGTGCCTGCAGCATGGCCAGCTGCTGATGGTTTTCGACACCTTCGGCCACCAGTTCCAGATGCAGGGTTTTGGCCATGGCGATAATGGCCCGCACAATGGCCTCGTCTTCGGGGTCGACGTTAATGTCGTTGACGAAGGCGCGGTCAATTTTCAGTTTGCTGATCGGAAATTGTTTCAGGTAACTCAGCGACGAATAACCGGTGCCGAAGTCGTCCATCGCAAAGTGCACACCCAGCTGACTGATGGCGTCGAGAATACGGATATTTTCTTTGACGTTATCCATCAGCAGACTTTCGGTAATTTCCAGTTCCAGAAACTCCGCGGATAAACCTGTCTGATGCAGAATTTCGCGCACGCGCCGCACAAAGGCATCATCGAGCTGGCGCACAGATACGTTCACCGCCACCTTGAGCTGGCTCTGGTGTTCATCGTTAATGCGCTTAAACGTACGGCAGGCTTCCATTAAGGCCCAATCGCCGATTTCGCGGATCAGCCCAGTTTCTTCCGCAATCGGAATAAAATCCGCCGGTGACACAATGCCGGCGGTCGGGTGGTCCCAGCGGATCAGGGCTTCGGCCCCCAGCAGGCGATTGTCACAGGCGCTGACCTGCGGCTGGTAATGCAGGGAAAATTCCTGGCTCTTAATGGCGCGGCGTAATTCGCTTTCCAGCGTCAGGCGTGTGCTCACCTGCTGGTTCATTTCTTCGGTATAAAACTGGAAGCAATTGCCGCCACGCGCTTTGGCGTTGTACATGGCGGTATCGGCGTTGCGCAGCAGAATATAAGACTCTTCTGAGTCGTCCGGGCACAGGGTAATGCCGATGCTGCAGGTGGTGGTCAGACGGTAATAATCGAGCTGATAAGTGGTGCTTAAATTGTGCAGAATGCTGTCGGCCATGGCTTCGATGGCGGCGCGGTTTTCCGGATTCATCATCAGTACAATAAATTCATCGCCGCCAAGGCGCGCGACTTTATCGTCCTTGCCGACCAGATGCCGCAAGCGGTCGGCAACCAGCTTGAGCATGCGGTCACCGACCTGATGGCCCAGCGAATCGTTCACGGTTTTAAAGCGGTCGAGATCAATGAACAGCAGGGCCATATTGCCCTGCGTCTGACGCTGTAACTCAATGACGTTAATCAGTTCGTCGTTGAAAAAATAACGGTTCATTAGTTCGGTCAGCGGATCACGCGTGGCCAGATATTCCACATGCTGTTGCGCCAGCACGTGTTCGGTAATGTCGATCAGCAGGCCTTCAATCAGTTTTCCTGCAGGTCCCTGCTGAATGACTTTGCCGCGGTCCATCAGCCAGCGTTGCTCGTGCAGGCGGGTATCGATACGGTAAATCACTTCGTAGCTGTCGTTCATCGTGTGCAGCTGGTCGAGGCTGTGCAGGTATTGCTGCTGATCGTCGGCGTGAATTAATTCGAGCAGGCTGTGCAGTGCCGGGCGGTCAGAAAAATCCGCCGGAAAAATATCCTGTCCTCCGGTCTGCAGCCATTCGAGTCTGTGTTCCGGCAGGTGCAGGCGGTAAACCGCGCCACGGATCAGTGCCATCAGGTTGTTGTCGCCGGGGGCGGGCAGGGCGTCGTCGGCGGCAAGGGGTTCTGCAGGCGCCGGTGGTGTCACCCGTTGCGTCAGCAGATACCAGACAATCGCGCTGCTGATCAGCCACAGCAGAAACAGCCATTTCGCTTCACCGAGCCAGTTGCGCACCAGCGATGACAGCGGTACCGACAGCACGTGATAGAGCCCGGTCTGCGGGTCGTAGCGGGAAACCCCAAGACGGCGCTGAAAATCCACGCCCATGACGTTAAAGAAGTGCACCAGCTCGCCTTTGGGTTGCTGCAGCAGTTGCATCAGCTGCGGCGACAGAATATTGCCCAGTGCGCGCTGGTAATGGATCGACAGCGGCGACGCCATCAACAGCAGACCGTCGGCGCGCACCAGCCGCGATCCAATGACCGCCCCGGTGATGTCCTGCTGCCATTGCAGGGTGTCGCTGGCGCTCGAGATCAGCAGGCACATAAAACGTTCGGTGCCGGCCATCAGGAAGCGGCGGCAGGGCGACAGATAAAACGCACCGTGAATATCCGTCGTGGCCGCCAGTCGCGTGGCGTTGGTCTGGGTCAGCAGCAGGCGGTCGGCGACGCTCAGTTGCGGTGGTGTGGCCAGATGGCCGCTGATGTCCGGGGTGCCGGCAATCCACACGCCGTTGCCGTCGTACAGGGCCAGCTGGCTGTATTGGCTGCGGATGTTCTGGTGGCGTGTCAGCCATTCCAGCCAGGGGCTGTGGTTGTCGCGGGCGGAAGTGATCAGATCACTGAGCTGATGGTCGGCCTGATTGAGCATCAGGCGGGTATTGATGACGTCGGCGGGGAGCAGGCTGTCGAGCTGGCGGAACAGGTGAGCACGGGCGTTCTCCCAGCTGATCCAGGCAAAGACCGCCAGCAGGCCGGCCAGTACCACTGCCGCCAGTCTGGGAATCCAGTCCTTATGAAGATCGGTCCGGTTGAGCTTCATCCCGCGTGTGCCTCCTGCAGACCCGCGTCCTGCGGGTGCCGTTACAGGCCAACAGTATAGGAAGGGTGGTGACACCCTGCCTGAAGAATCAACGGTCGTTTAGCCATTTCATGACCAGAGGCAATACTGCCTGAGTCATGATGGGCTGCGCTTCGGCGGTCGGGTGAATGCCATCGGCCTGCATCAGCGCCGGGCGGGTGGCGATGTCCTGCAACAAAAACGGCAGCAGCGGCGTGCCGGCGTCGGCTGCTGCTTCTCCATACAGGTCACGGAAGCCTTCGGTATAGCGCGGACCGTAGTTGGGCGGAATCTGCATCCCGAGCAGGATGACGTCGCTGCCTGCCTCATGGCAAAGCGTGATCATGCGCTGCAGATTGTTGCGTATGCGCGCCAATGGCTGACCGCGCAGGCCATCGTTACCGCCCAGTTCGATCAGGGTCAGGGCCGGCTTATGGCCAGCCAGTAATGCCGGCAGCCGGTTCAGGCCGCCGGATGTGGTGTCGCCACTGATGCTGGCGTTCACCACCGACAGCGACGGAACGTCCTGTTGCAGAGTCTGTTCTAATAAAGCCACCCAGCCTTGTTGCACCGGAATACCAAATCCGGCACTAATGCTGTCACCGACCACCAGAATCACAGGCTCGGCCCTGACCCACAGCGGAAGGGCGAGCAGCAGGACTAACAGGTAACGGATACGCATGCTGACAGAATCTCCTGATAACGCACTGACGATTAATGCACTGACCAAAACCGTGGATACGGGTTCACAACCGCTGACCATCCTGAAGGGGGTTGATCTTCATATCAAGAGCGGTGAGTCCGTGGCACTGGTCGGCGCCTCCGGCAGTGGCAAATCGACCCTGCTTGGCATCATGGCCGGTCTGGATCTGCCAACCTCGGGCACCGTACGTCTGCTCGGTGACGAACTGACCGGGCTGGACGAAGATCAGCGCGCCGCGGTGCGCGCCCGTGGCGTCAGTTTTGTGTTCCAGAATTTCCAGCTGCTGCCCGGGCTTACCGCTGTTGAGAACGTGATGCTGCCGCTGGAAATCCGCGCCGATAAAAACGCCCGTGCCGAGGCGGTGCGCCTGCTGGGCGAGGTGGGGCTGGCGGCGCGCCTGCATCATTACCCGTCGCAACTGTCGGGTGGTGAACAGCAACGGGTGGCATTGGCGCGGGCTTTTGCCGGTCAGCCGGGCATTCTGTTTGCCGACGAACCCACCGGCAACCTCGACAGCCAGACCGGCCGTCAGGTTGAGGATCTGCTGTTCCGGCTGAATCAGGAACTGGGCACCACGCTGGTACTGGTTACCCACGACGAGCGTCTCGCCGCCCGCTGCGGGCGGCGTCTGCGCATGAGCGATGGCCGGGTGGAGGAGCAGGCATGATCCTGCGTCTGGCGTCCAGGCTCTTATGGCGCGAAGCCCGCTCCGGCGAGCTGACGCTGATTCTGCTCGCCCTGCTGCTGGCGGTAACCTCCACCACCGCCATTGCCCTGTTCAGCTCGCGTCTCGGGCTGGCCATGGAAGCACGCTCCAATCAGATGCTGGGCGCCGACCTGCGCCTGCAATCCACAACGCCCATTGATGATGTCTGGCAGACCGATGCGGCCCGTCTGGGGTTGAAAACAGCGCGTACGCTGACCTTCCCTTCGGTGGTGCTGCACGGCGACGACATGACGCTGGCGGCGATCAAAGCGGTTGACGCCGGCTACCCGCTGCGCTCGGTGCTGCGCATCAGTGCACAGAATGACGAAACCTCACTGGCGGCTGCCGCACCGATAACACACGGCCCGGCCGCGGGCGAGGTGTGGGTCGAACCGCGTTTGCTGGCCCTGCTGAATGCGCAGCCGGGCGACCCGGTGGAGGTGGGGACGCTGACGCTGCGCATCACCGGCGTGGTGGTGGAAGAAAGCGACCGCGGCGGCAATTTCTACAGTCTGTCGCCCCGACTGATGATGAACTGGGACGACGCGCAGGCCAGCGGTCTGACCAGCATGGGCGGCCGTTTAAACTGGCGGCTGCTGGTGGCCGGTGACGCAGCCGCGCTCAGTGAATGGCGCAGCCTGCGCGAGCTGGACGCCAATCAGCGTTTCGAATCACTGGAAGACGGCAATCAGGCGGTGGCGCGCACCCTCGACCGGGCCCGCCGTTATCTGGGCATTGCCGCGCTGCTGGCGGTGGTGCTGGCCAGTGTGGCAGTGGCCATCAGTGCCCGCCGCTACGCCAGTCGCCATTTTGATATCAGTGCGCTGATGCGCACCTTCGGTTTGTCACGCCAGCAGGTGCTGCGCATTTACACCACCCAGCTGGCGTTGCTGGCGCTGCTGGCGACCACGCTGGGGCTGCTGCTGGCGGCCATGGTACAGGCCATTCTGTTGCAGGCGCTGGCCGGCCTGATCCCGGAAACATTGCCCGAGGCCGCCTTGTCGGCCTGGTGGCTGGGGGCCAGCAGCGGTGTGCTGACCCTGTTCGGTTTTGCCCTGCCGTATCTGTTGCCGCTGTCGCGGGTAACACCGCTGCGGGTGCTGCGCCGCGATCTCGAGCCGGTGCCGCTGTCGGGCTGGCTGATCAGCGCACTGGCGCTGGCGGCGCTGACCCTGTTGCTGTGGGCTTTCACTCAGGACCCATGGTTGTCGGTTGGCCTGATGCTGGGCGGCAGTGTGCTGGTGTTGCTCATGCTGGCGGCGCTGCACGGCCTGATCCGTCTGGCCCGTCAGTGGCTGGCGCGGCGCGAACTGCCATTGGCGCTGCGCTTTGCCTGGCAGCACATCAGCCGCAACAGCCGCCAGAGTGCCGGGCAGATTCTGGCCTTCGCGCTCACTGCTATGGTGATGCTGGTGATCGCCAGCCTGCGTTCCGATCTGCTGGCCGACTGGCAGGCGAGTTTGCCGGAGAAAGCACCGAACGTGTTTGCGTTGGGCATTCAGGATGACGAACGCGATGCCTTCCGCCAGTCGCTGCAGGCGGCGGGGCTGCAGCACGAAAAATTGTACCCTATGGTGCCGGGACGCTTGCTGAGCATTAACGGGGAAAGCGTGCAGACCCTCAAGGTTGCCGATGACCCGGCCATTAACCGCGATCTGGCGCTGACCTCTGACGCTGAACTGCCGGCTTCCAACCGGGTGGTCGACGGCGACTGGGCGGACATCGTCGGCGGTCAGGGGCAGGTGTCGGTGGAAGTGCGTCTGGCCAGGCGGCTGGGCATCCGCATGGGCGACGAGCTGACCTTCAGTGCCGGAGGCCAGACCTTCAGCGCAGTGGTCAGCAGTTTGCGTCAGGTCGACTGGGGCGCCATGACGCCGAACTTCTACATGATGTTTTCAGCCGATGTGCTGGCGCAGGTGCCGGCGGCGTACCTCACCAGTTTCTACGTACCCGGTGGCCAGCAGGCGACGCTGACGCAGCTGATCCGCGATTATCCGGGCATCACGCTGCTGGATATGCAGGCGGTGATCGGCCAGATTCAGGGCGTGCTGCAGCAGGTAACGCTGGCGGTGGAGCTGATTCTGCTGTTTGTGCTGGCGGCGGCCTTGCTGGTGATGCTGGCGTCGTTGGTGGCCGGGCTGCCGGAGCGGCTGCGCGAAGGGGCCATCATCCGCACGCTGGGCGGCAGCCGGGCGCTGCTGCGCCGTGCGCAGACGAGCGAGCTTATGCTGATCGGTGCACTGGCGGCGCTGCTGGCGCTCAGCGGGGCCGAAGCCGTATGCGCGGGGCTGTACATGGGCTTACTGGATATTCCCTACCACAGCCTGGGTTGGGTGTGGTTGTGGCTGCCCCCGCTGGCGGCGGTGTTGCTGGCCGTGCCCGGCCTGCTGCTGATGCGCCGCACGGTGCAGGTGGCGCCGCTGACGGTGCTGCGGTCGCTGGTGGATTAGTGTTATATTGTAACGCTTGAATCCACAGGCTTTGTTTCCATGACCCGCACGCATCTGATCACCGGCTTTCTCGGGGTGGGTAAAACCACCGCCATCCTGCACCTGCTCAGCCAGAAACCGGCGGGCGAAAAGTGGGCTGTGCTGGTCAACGAGTTCGGTGAGGTCGGGGTCGACGGCGCCATTCTGGCAGCGCAGGGCGCGGTGGTGAAAGAAATCCCCGGCGGCTGTCTGTGCTGTGTGTCGGGGCTGCCGTTTCAGATGGGTCTGAACATGCTGATCGCCCGCGAGAAACCCGACGTACTGCTGATCGAGCCGACCGGCCTCGGTCACCCGCGCAACATTCTCGAAACCCTGCACAACCCTCACTATCAGGACGTGCTGAGCGTTGGCGCCAGTGTCTGTCTGATTGATCCACGCCACCTGAGTAATCCGCGCTACACCGGCCACGAGGTGTTCAGCGACCAGATTCAGCTGGCAGATGTGCTGGTAGCGAACAAAACCGATCTGGCGTCGGCGGATGACCGCGCCGCCTTTGACGTGCTGCTGGCCGCCAGTCAGCCAGCGAAAAGCGCCAGTGCCTGGGTAAGTCAGGGGCAGGTGCCGGTTAGTGTGCTCAACGCGCCGGTGGTGGCCGGTCGTCTGGCGCTGCACCCGGATGCGCACGCGCACAACAGCGCGCGCGAATCGGTCTCGGCACCGGTGGCGCTGGCCCCGGGTGAAGAGATCCGCGTGCTGACCAACCATGGTCAGGGGCATTTTTCCGTGGGCTGGCTGATGACCGCCAACTGGACCTTCTCGGCCAACGCCCTGCGCCAGTGGCTGACCGGGCTGAATCCGGAGCGGGCCAAGGGCATTGTCATCACCGACGAAGGCCCGCTGGTGCTGAACATGCGCGAAGGGGTGCTGAGCGAAATGCCGACCCGGGTGCCGGATGAAAGCCGGCTGGAGCTGATCAATCAATCGCCATTGGTAACAGAAGCCTTACAGGGCGCCTTGTTATCCTGCCGATGCTAAACAAGAATTAAGGGACGTGTTTCCGGGAATGTGCCGATGCGTCTGTGGCAACTGACTTTACTGCTTCTGTGTTTTCCGGCGTCGGCCGCCACGCTGAACATCGCGGCGGAAGATGCCTGGCCACCGTTTTCTGACGAAAATGGTCAGGGTTATTCCCGCGAGCTGGCCACCGCTGCGTTTCAGCTGTCGGGCGTTACCCTCAACATTCAGACCGTACCCTACGCGCGGGCCTTGTCCATGACCCTTGGTGGTGAAAGTCAGGGCTGCTGGAATGTCACCCGCCAGCCGAGCACCGAAGCTCAGTATGTCTTTGGCACTACGCCGTTATTTAAGGCATCGGCCTCTTATTATTTCAAAGCCGGAAAAGAGAAAAATTACCCGTCGCCGGCGGCCATTCCGGATGGTACCCGCATAGCCGTGATTAACGGCTATGAATACGGCGATGAATTTGAACACCACAAAGCCCGTTTTCAGCTGATTCCTGTCTCCAAACAAAAACAGATGTTGTCGTTGTTGCTGAATGAACGGGCGGATATGGCGATTTTCTTTGACCGGGTGTTCGACTACACCCTGGCTCATTCGCCCTTGTCGCGGTCGCTGTTCAGCAAAGGGCATGTGAATCACGTCAGTGATATTTATATTGCCTTCAGCGCTGCTGACCCAAAATCCCGCGACTACGCCAGAATGCTCGACGACGGGCTGAAAATACTGAAAGAAAATGGTGAATATGAGCGCATCATGAACACCATGCCCACCCCGTAAAAGTTTTACCTGTCATAAAAAACTAATAAATCTGTCAGAAATTCGTTTCTTGATTGCAATATGTCACCGGCTGAATAGCTCCCCTGATAAAAACACAAAGTATCTTTGGGGAAATTATGAAGCGCACGTCTCTGTGGCTGAGCCTGTTAAGCGCCGCCGCCTTCAGTCTGCCGGCATCGGCGGATCTGATTATCAACGAAGTTGACTCAGACAATACCGGTACCGATAACGCCGAATTCATTGAATTATTCGATGGTGGTACAGGTAATACCGCTCTCGACGGCTATGTGCTGGTCTTTTTTAACGGCAGTAGTGACACCAGTTATAAAGCCTTTGATCTTGATGGTTACAGCACAGGCGCCGACGGCTATTTCGTTGTTTGCGGTGATGCCGCCAACGTCAGCAATTGTGACCTGGATGTGTCACCGGATACCGATCTGATTCAGAACGGTCAGGACGCCGTGGCTCTGTATCAGGCAAGTGACTCCGATTTTGCGTCGGGCACTGCGGTGACCACCACCAACCTGGTCGACGCTCTGGTGTACGACACCAGCGACGCCGATGACGCCGGCCTGCTGGTGTTGCTGAACGCCGATCAGCCGCAGATTGATGAAAACGGCAACGGCGCCAAAGACACAGAATCCATGCAGCGTTGCAGCAACGGTTCCGGCGGCGCGCGCAATACCAGCACCTACACACTGGCCACGCCAACACCGGGTGCCGACAATCAATGCGGCGGGGATACCGAACCTGAACCGGATCTGTTCGGTGCCTGTGGTGAAACCACACAGGATAATTTCGCCCCGATCAGCAGCGTGCAGGGCAGCATTGCCGATGTCACCGCCGACGCCAGCCCGCTGCTCGGTCAGACGGTTATTATCGAGGGTATTGTCACCCTAGATAAACAGGGTGGCACACTGGCGAATGGCGACAGCTCGTATCAGTACAGCGGCTTCTGGCTGCAGGAAGAAGACAGCGATGCCGATGGTGATGCGAACACCTCAGAAGGCGTATTTGTTTACGATTACAGCCACGCTGTGAGCGTGGGCGATAAAGTCCGTTTGCAGGGCACTGTCGCGGAATACAGTCAGGTGACTCAGGTGAAAACCATCACCGACCTGACCATTTGTTCGTCTGATAACAACCTGCCGCAGGCGGTTGTGGTCACGCTGCCGGTGGCATCGCTGACTCAGCTCGAAGCACTGGAAGGCATGCGCATCAGCAATAATCAGAATCTGGTGGTGTCTGATCTGTACGGCACAGGCTATGGCCTGGGTAATTACGGGCAGTTCGTGGTGTCGTCGGCGCTGCATTTCCAGGGCACCGAAATTGCGCTGCCGGGTTCTGCCGAAGCAACCGGCGCTGAAGCGGCCCGTGTACTCGACACTCTGCTGATCGACGACGGCGTATCGGCGTCTTATCCGGCGTTTATTCCGTTCCCGGATGACACCGGTTTTTCTGCGGATAACCCGATGCGCATTGGCTACACAGTGCCATCGGTAGCCGGTGTGATGCACGCCTATAAAAATAATTACACCGTTATTCCTGACAGCCTGACCATCGACCCGACCCACGCACGCACAACGGCACCTGTGATTGCGCAGGATGCAAATCTGGTGATTGTGGGCATGAACGTGCTGAATTACTTCAACGGTGATGGTCTGGGCGAGGGTTTCCCGACCAGTCGTGGTGCGAAAACCGCCGATGCATTCAGCATGCAGAGCGCCAAAATTGTTGCTGCACTGGCGGCGATGAATGCCGACATTATTGGTCTGATGGAAATTGAAAATGACGGTTTCGGTGAGAACAGCGCCATTCAGACGCTGGTCAACGAACTGAACGCCACCCAGACCGCCGGTAATGAATACACCTTTGTAAATCCGGGCATTGCTGCCATTGGCAGCGATGAAATTACCGTGGGTCTTCTGTACCGCGCCGGACGTTTAACACCGGCCGGCACCACAGTGATTCTGAGTTCGGCAAATTCGCCACTGGACGACAATAACGAAGCGCTGTTTATCGACACCAAAAACCGTCCGTCGTTGATTCAGTCGTTCACCTTTAACGAGCAGACCTTTACCGTGTCGGTAAACCATCTGAAATCCAAAGGTTCTGCCTGTGACGAAACCGACGAAGGCGCGGATGGTCAGGGTAATTGCAACCAGACCCGTACCCGTGCGGCGCAGGCACTGGTGCAATTTCTGGCCACACGCCCGACCGGCGTAACCTCGGGCGATGTTATTCTGCTTGGCGACCTGAATGCTTACAGTCAGGAAGATCCGATGCAGGTGTTTTACAGCAACGGTTTCACCAACCTGAAATACACAGAACAATCGACCGAAGAACAACCGTATTCCTACTCTTACAGCGGCATGCTCGGCAGTCTCGACCATGCACTGGCCACGGGCACGCTGACCGACTGGGTCGTGAGTGTGGACGCCTGGCACATCAACTCGGTGGAAGACAGTCTGATGGACTACGAAACCGAAGCGAACGGTCAGGACTATAAATCGGTGGATAATTACGCCAGCGCTGACCCTTACCGTTCATCCGACCACGACCCGATTGTGGTGGCGCTGAATGTGCCAAAGCCGGATAACGGTGGTCCGTTAAGTCCGGTCTGGCTGCTGATGCTGGCCACTCTGGGTCTGGTGCGCCGCTACCAGCCGTAATGTCATTGGCGGGTGAATGACGACCAATAAAAAACCGGCTCAGGCCGGTTTTTTATTGCGTATTTAATTTGGAGCGCAAAACCGTCAGCAGCGTTCGCGTACAGCGGCTTCGAGGGTGTCCAGTGCATCCAGCATCACGCGGGAGGCGTCGTTCAGCTGTTGCAGCTGCTTTTCGACGGCCAGACTGTTGCGGGCGTTCAGACTGGTTTTACTGCCCAGTAGTTTTTGCCAGAAAGACGGTTCTGCCCGTTCAAATAATTGCTCGAAAATATCCTGATAAATACGGTGCACATCGCGGTGTGGCCGATCGATGGCGGTGAATTCGGGCAGGGCGGCCAGTTGCTGGCCAGCACCGTGATACCAGCAGCCGAACTGACAATCGGTGGGTTGCAGCGGCAGCTGACCTTCTTCCACTTCGTAACCGGAACTCAGCGCCATGGCATAGGCGCGCCAGCGCAGGTGAGCGGTCTTGGCGCGGCGGATCTGGTTCAGAATCTGGTCTTTTTCACTGTCGGAAAAGGGTGTCGTACGTTCGGACATTGTCTGTTGCCTGTGGTTATTCTTAGGCCCCGTAATCCATGGGGAGCCGGACTTTGCCAGAAATCACCCTCTGATAACAGACGAAAAATTGCATCCCTGCAAACCCTCTTTCCCAATTGTGACAGCGTCCTCAACCCGTAAACAGACGGCTCAGGGTGCTGAATTCGTGGGTCAGTCCGCGCAGTTTGCGCCGCTGGGACGGAACCCCGGTGTACAGGTGTTTAAGCACAAAAAACGCCTGATACAGATAATCAAAACAACTCTGGCGCCAGTGCGGACAGGCCTGTGGATTCAACGCGGCCTGACGCAGCGTCATGTACAGACGCGTCAGCCAGCTCTCCTGCAGCGCCGGTAAATGGCGCTCGCCGGCGCTGGCCGCGCAGGTCAGCACCAGATCCAGATACTCGTTCAGCAGCGCATCGGGCGCTGCGCTGTTGTTGGCCTGAGTGATGCTGTGTTCCAGCCGCAACAGGGCTTCGGTCGACGGGCCGACACTGAGCAGGTGCGGCGTCTGTGGCTGCGCCTGTGGCGGGGTATTGATGACGAACGTGGCGTGGATCGGCATGGCGCATTCTCCTTAACCGGTTGAACTTACAATAATAAGAATGATTATCGTTTGCAAGGTTCCATGATGATCGCCGATGCTGAGGAATGCGCTTATACTGCCGCGCTTTGATCTGGCTCACTCTTTCCGGGCCAGCCCGCTGAATTCGTGTGTGAGGCGCCGGTGACGGACGTTCTGATTGTGTATAACCCCGTGTCCGGTAACGGCAACCAGACACTGGTGGAAACCATTGCCGCGTCCCTGCGTGAACAGGGACAGACGGTGGCGCTGTATCCGACCCAAAGCGCCGGTGATGCGACCCGCTATCTGCAGAGCCTGACTGAACTGCCGCGCATTGTGGCGGCGGCCGGTGGCGATGGCACGGTGAACGAAGTGCTCAATGGTCTGGCTGCCCACGACAATCAGAGTTACCAGCTGGCAATCATTCCGACCGGCACCACCAACGTGCTGGCCATGGAGCTCGGCATCCGCAAAAACGCCCGCCAGATCGCGGCTACTCTGCTCGGCGGCAAGGAAAAAGCCGTCTATCCGGGACGGGTCAACGAACGTCGTTTTATGCTGATGACCGGCATCGGCTATGACGCCTGGGTGGTGGACAACGTCGATCTGGCGCTGAAAAAGCGTGTCGGCAAGCTGGCGTACGTGATGTCGATGCTGCGTCAGCTGCGCCATTTCGGCCGTAAAACCTATCGTCTGGCGGTGGACGGTCAGACGTATGAAGCCAACTCGGTCATCATTACCAATGGCCGTCTTTACGGCGGCTCATTTGTGCTGTCGAAGCAGGCGGACCTGAGTCTGCCGACCACGCAGGTGCTGATGATGAAGGGCAGCAGCCCGTTCAAACTCCTGCTGATTCTGCTTGGATTGCCTTTGGGCGTGATGGAAAAAATGCCGGGCATGACGTCGGTGGCGGCGCGTGACGTGCAGGTGCGCGATGCCGATGAAGGCGCTGGTCGTGAACCTGTGCAGGCCGATGGCGACTCGTTGGCAGAATTGCCGGTGCGTGTGCAGATGGATGCGGTGCCGTTGCGGGTACTGATCCCGTGATGTGACCCGCTATCTGCAGGCCCTGAGCAAGGGTTTGATCAGGGCCTGAGAGGGAACGCGGATAATTTAGGAGGGGCTTGAATACCGCCCCTTACGACCACTCGAATGGCTTTTCTTCGCCGCGGATGAGTTTTACCCACCCCTGATCGGACTCGCCGTCGGCTTCTTCCCAACCGCTGTCAGAGCAGCGGATTTCAACGCTCAGGGCTTTGTGCGCGGAACGGGCGCAATCCAGATCTGTGTTCCAGATGGTGTGGTTCTGTTTGATCCACAGACTGGCGAAGTTCTTCTCGGCTTTTTCGTTCAGAAAAATATCCACACTTTTCCCTTCGCACTCAGCCACCCAGTGATGATGATCCGGCAGCACGCGCTGATCGCGCAGCTCACCGAGCGCACTCGCCAGCCAGCCGCGCACCGCCGCCGGGTCGGGTTTCATCAGATAAATTTCAATGTCGGGGAAACGTTCAGTCATTTTTTTCCAGAAGCCGCAGCAGGCGCAGAATGCTGAGTGCCAGATAGCCGAGGGCGGCACTGATGCCGCCGGCCACGGCCAGAATCAGCCCGACCAGCGAGATGATTTCCTGACTCAGCGAGGGTAATAACAAGCGGTTGGATAAGACCACCATGCCCAGTCCGACAAAGAAGGCCAGAGCGCCAAGGGAAAACAGGCGCAGGTTTTCCCGATCTTTGTAGGCCCGTTTGCGCAGCCACAGGCGCACGTTGGAAGGCATGGATGTCTCCGCTCAATTCAGCGGCCTAGCATAGCAAGGGGCGGCGGGGCGACCAAGCACAGCCGTTGTGCACTACTCGGCGGCCAGCCGCCAGCTCTGCTGACAACGCCGCATGTATTCGTCTTTCAGGCTGAGTCCGACGGCGGGCCCCAGACGGGCACTGTCTTCGCACAGGCTGACAATCAGCTGAGTCGACACCCGGCTCAGGCGGGCAATCTGATCGTTCAGGGTATCGGTGGTCAGGCGCTCGACCGCCAGTGCTTTGTCGGTGGCGGCCAGTTGCTGCTGCAGCATCGAATAGTCGTGCGTCTGCTGATTGAGCGTGATCTGCTGTTCGCGCAGCTGGTTCTGCTGCAGATTCATCTGCGACATCCACTGCCGGCGCTCGCCCTGATGCATCTGCTGCATGGCGACCAGCTGATCGGTCTGGCGGTTGAGTACATTTTCGAGGGCGTTGATCTGCTGCTTCAGATGCAGGAAGAACAAACTGCCGGTAGTCAGCAGTACGGCAAACAGCGCGACCATGGCCGATGGCAGCAGCCAGCCCATGGACGCAGGCTGGGCCAGCAATACAGGCGCTTGCTTATGGGCGACAGGTGCGGTTTTCGGGCTGTCGGCAGGCTCAGCAGTCTGATCGGCGATGTGTTGGGGAATGTGCGGGGCGCCGCTTGGAGCAATGTGCAGGGCACTGTGTCCGGCAGGGGGCTGTGGCGCCGGCTCTGTGCTTTCAGTCGCGGGCTCAAGCGGCCCGGCGATGGCCAGATCGTCTGCGGCTGCTGCCGTCGGTTCAGCTTCCGTTAGCCCGGCTTCTGGTGGTTCTTCTTTGGGTGTCTCTCTTTTTGGAGACCCTGCTTCGGTCGCCACCGCAGTTGCGTCATCCGGGCTCAGCAAGGTGCGGCAGGCGCGGCTCAGATCGAGCAGTTGCGCTTCCAGTTGCAGACGCTCGTCGTCGTCCGGGCTGGCGGCCAGTTCCGCCAGACATTGCTGGTAGCGGTGCGCAAAGGCCGCACGTACATCCTGTGGCTGCTGGCTGAGGGTGCCCAGCAGGGCACGGGCATCGCCCGCCTGCATCGGCGCATGAAGTGCAGGATTCATACTGATTCCTCCTTGAAGATGGTCATCCTTACCCGCGCCCATAACGCCCGCAATCAATTCCTCGGGCATCCGGCACCTGCGGCCGTCAAAGTGGTCATACACCCGCCGGTTGCCGGATTGGCAGGGGCTGACAAGTGTAACTAAACTTAACTTCATGATTGTTAAGAAGGGATGACCCGTGACTAAGCACGAGCAGGAAGAAGAGCTGTCAGAAGCTCAGCGACTCACCATGCTGGAAGACACCGTATCCACCAACCGGGTGGTATTGCTGGTGATGGCGGTACTGGCGGTGGTGGCCATTTCAGTGGGTGTGACGGTGGCGGTGGTGAATCTGATGGCGCCGGACGTGACCTACGTCGACAGCCGCGCCTTCGCGCGTCTGGAGAAAGACGTCGAGATTCTGAAAGACGCGGCCATCGCTCAGGAAAAGAACATGGTGTCGGCCAAAGAGGTGCTCGACAGCAGCAACGCCAGCGCCTTCAAAACCCTGATGCTGGAGCAGGAACAAAGCTATCAACGGCATCTGACCGCCCTCAAGCAGGGGATGCGCGATCTGGCCCGCATGACGCCGGGGTCACGCACCTGGCTTGAGATTTACGACGAGCAGATGAATCAGGCGCTGGCAGAAAGCCGTGCCCGCATGGCGCGTCTGGAGCGGATTCAGACCAGTCAGTTGCCGGTCACCGAGACCTTCTCGCTGCAGTCCCGTCCGGCGCCGGTACAGATCAGCAACGAGAAGTAGTACGGCTGATCAGCCGCGGCGGTCCGACACGAACGGGTTGCTGCGGCGTTCCACACCAAAGGTCGACTCCGGACCGTGTCCGGGAATAAACGTCACCTCATCCCCCAACGGAAACAGCTTGTCGCGGATGGACGACACCAGTTGCTGGTGGTTGCCCTGCGGAAAATCCGTACGCCCGATGGAGCCCTGAAAAATCACATCGCCAACAATCGCGAGCTGATCGGCGGCGCTGTAAAACACCACGTGACCCGGCGTATGGCCCGGGCAATGAATCACATCCAGCACCACATTGCCCACCTGCACCTGATCGCCGTCGTTGAGCCAACGGTCGGGCGTGAAGGTTTCGGCCTGTGGAAAACCGAACATGGCCGACTGTTGCGGCAGCCCCTGAATCCAGAACAGATCGCCTTCCTGCGGGCCAATGACCGGTGCGTTCAGTGCGCGCGCCAGTGCCGCGGTACCGCCGGCGTGGTCGATGTGCGCGTGGGTCAGCAGAATCTGTTCAACCTCGGCGCCCATGTCCGCAATCTGCTGCTGAATACGTGGCAGGTCGCCGCCCGGATCCACCACCGCGGCTTTGCGGGTGTCGGTGCACATCAGAATGGTGCAGTTCTGGGCGAAGGCGGTGACCGGCACAATGGCAACGGTAAGCGGCATACGGGACTCCTGACGAAAAAACGATAAGGCCCGGAAACGCGGGCCAAAAAAAGACGGGGCAAGAGTAGCCCCGTCGTCAGCAGAAAGGAACAGCCGGGTTCAGTACCCGGCTTAATGCGCGAGCCTCAGAAGCGCACGATTTTAGGCTGCACGCCGGCGAACTGCGGCATGGTCATGCCAGCGTCGGCGTTGATGTAGGTGGGGTCGGCAATCACAAAGCGTTTGCCGCCCACGGTCCAGCTGTCGCCCTTTATCTGCGCGCTGAAGGCCACGGCGGTGGCGACGTGGCCCGGATAATCCAGGATCACCACATCCAGACCGAGCAGGCTTTCTGTCAGCCAGGCAAACAGCGCCGCGCGGTCTTCACAGTCGGAGTAGGGGTAGTGCAGGGTTTCCAGCGGAAACAGATAATTTTCTTCGTGGAACTGATCGTCGTCGGTTTCGTACGAGAACGCGGTCTGCACAAAGCGCAGCAGACGGTTAACCGCGTCCAGTTCACTCTGACCTTCCACCACAGGGCGCAGCTGCGTCAGTAACGACTGCGCCGTCACGGCGGGCAAACCGGCGCGGAAATAATTCGGCAGGGACAGCTGCGGGTAGCTGGCGAAATACGCGACGTACCGCTGCGGATAAGCCACGCTCAGGTTGTACTGCTTGCCGTCGTAACTGAAGGCCAGCTTGCGCTGTTCTTCCGCACCGGTGGGCACAAAACGGTTCGGCTCGCTGAAATCCAGTGCGGCGGACCCTTCCTCGTGCTGGCCTTCGTAGGTGAATACTTTGCCCGGCTTCAGCGGCTTGTCGTTCAGGTTAACGGCGTAATACTGCTTACCACCGAGGCGGAAATAGGTAACGCCGAACAGCTCCTGGTCGGAGGTGATCAGCAGATGCACGCGGTCGTTGTAGGCCACGCGGGCGTCGTAGCCGGCTTTCACCAGCAGGAACCAGCTGGTCAGAATGCGGCTGTTGTTGTCGCGCTGCAGGCTGCGGGCGAAGGCATCAAATAACTGCGCCGTGCCCCAGTCGTTCAGGCCCAGCGCTGCCGCGGTGTCTTTCAGTTCTTTCACCGTTTGCTTGTGTTCGCTGCCGGCCAGTTTCAGCCAGTAGTTGGCGATGTTGTCGTTATTCAGCTTGCCGCTGAACGCCTTCTTCATGGTCGCCGCGTAATGAATACTGATTTTATCGCCATAGAAATCGAAGGTCGCTGCCGGGCCGGTTGCCGGCTTTTCTGCGGCGGCTGGTGGGGCTGAAGGCGGAGTAACGGGCGTCGGAATTGGCGAAGTAACGGGCTTCGTAATCGGAGACGTAACGGGTTTGCTGCCCGGTGTTGTAACCGGGGTTGCAGGCGCCGGAGCTTTCGCGACCGGCGTGGCCGGTTGCTGGCCGGCTGGCTGTTCAGTAACTGGCGTTGACGGCTGCACTGGGGTAAACGGCAGGGTCGGCTTCTGCACACTGATCACAGGTGTCTGCACCGGAATCGTCGGTTGCTGCACTGTGGAGCCTGGCTGTCTGGACGGTTGCGGGCCGGTGATGGGTGATGTGGCCGGTTGTGTTACTGGTTGCGTCACAGGTGGTGAATCAGGGGCAGACACTGGCGGCAGCGGGCGCAGCGTCACCACCGGCGTGCGCGGCTGTTCGACCTTCACCTTGTTCACCGGAGCGGCAGGCAGATCTTCAGGCTTTGGCGCCGGGTCCCGCTGTTCGGCTGGTTTTACATCCACGGGTTGCCATTTCTGCTTCAGAAACTGAATAAAGGCTTTGTCGTTTTCATCGAGATAACTCTGAAAATCGGTCTGCGTTTTTTTCAGCCACTGCTGATATTCCGACTCTGCCAGTGTGGTCGCCGATAATCCCATCAGCACCAGCAAACCCATACGTAATTTCATACCTGCTCCCTGAATAAAAAAGCCGGCAAAAATGCCGGCTTAATGTCTGTCACCTGCAACGCGTGCCGGTTACTTCATGTTGGAAATTTCGTTGGCCAGTTCGTCGAAAGACTTCTCAGCCTGGAATTTCTGCCACAGGGCGCGCTCGTTGTTCATGGAAGTTTTGATGGCCTGTTCCGCTACTTTGGCAGCGGTGTCGGCATCCAGACCTACCAGTACAACGATACCGCCGCTAGGGGTTGGCATCTGACGGTAGATTTTGGAGCCAACCAGAGTTTCTTTGGTCAGCTGTTTGGTGACCGATGTGTTAACGCGATCAACGGTTTCGGCATCGCCGGCACCGGTAGTTTCAGCGTATTGCTTGATCATGTTCTGAACTTCAACCTGCATGGTCTGCGCCAGTTCAACACGGGCAGCGGTAGCAGCCATCTGCTTCATGAAGTTAGGGCCGGCAGCGGACTTGTCGGCATAGCCAACCGCTGACAGTTCGATACCATCAACCGGTGCACCACATACCCACTCAGGAGCAGCCTGACCAGAGCCATCAGCAAACGCACAGCTGGCAACAGGTTCTTTGGTCGGTTGGTTGGAGGCGCAGGCTGCCAGCAGGGCAGTTGCAGCTACGGCAAAAGCGGCACGAAATTTCATTTTTCTCTCCTTGATCGGGGCAAGCGATGCATTCGCTGTTTTTTAAAAAGGTTTGCCGAGAATAGCGGATGCTATGGCAAAATGCCACACACCGCAGGGCAGCATATGAGGCAGGTCAGAAATGCGAAAAAAACCTGAATTTAAAGGACTTTCCCGCTTATCAGTTCAGCTGGTGTTAAGCCTTCTTGTGCTGAGCGGATGCGCCGCAAAACCCGCGTCGTCAACGCCGCATTGGCTCACCAATCCGGGCGATGGCGTGGTCGCTTCCTGTGGTTTCAACATCAAGGGCCGTTACGCGCAGGAGCAGTGTGCTCAGACCCGTGCCCGCGAGCAGCTGGCCGCCCGTCAGGGGGTCGATGTCAGCAGTGTTTCTTTGCTGACCGAGCAGGTTCGCAATGAGTTCTCTAACGTCACGCTGGCAAAAGAGACGCGCGAAACGGTGAATAAAACCACGGTGAAAGCCCGTGTTGTCGACAGCTGGTACGACGCCCAGCGAGATGAATATTACGTGTGGATGAAAGGCGAGTAAGACCTTCATTCGAACGGCTGCGCCTGCCGGCGCTTGAGCCCTCGACGCTCGGTGCAGCGTGTCCGGGGGCGTCCCACGGACACGTCGCTTAAGCACTCAGTGCTGATGACCACCAACGCCGTGGGCGTGACCGTGGGCAATCTCTTCCGCGGTGGCGGCACGCACATCTTCAATGCGCACATCGAAACGCAGTGTTTTGCCAGCCAGCGGGTGGTTGGTATCCACGTCGGCCATAAAGCGGCCAACCTTCACAATGGTCACCTGACGGGCACCCTGTTCGGTTTCCACCACGGCCACCATGCCTTTCTTCCATACTTTGGCGCCTTGCAGGTGTTTCACCGGCACGCGCGCGACCGCATCTTCCTGACGCAGACCGTAGGCCTGTTCCGGGGTCAGGGTGAAGCTGGTTTCTTCGCCAGTGGCTTTGCCTTCGATGGCCTGTTCAAAGGCCGGAATCATGCTGTTGTGACCATGCAGGTACGCAATCGGGTGGGCGTGGGCGCCGTCGCGGGTGGTTTCAATAAGCTGACCGTCGGCGTCGAACAGGCTGTAGTGCAGCTGTACCACGGAGTCTTTGCTGATGTTCATGATGCAATCCTGACTGGTTTTCGTTGGGCGCGTCAGTGGCGATGCCACTGGCGTTCAGAGGGCGCGAGTATCCATTCAGGACCGGCCTTTGGCAACCGGCTGCGGCGGACGGCATTCCTGTCAAACCCGGCCGGCGCCCTTGATTTGCCCGCCAGCACCCCCATATCCGCAGTTCATGCTCTTAGTGCAGGAAATTCTCATGACAACAATTGTTTCTGTCCGCCGTGGTAACGAAGTGGTAATTGGTGGTGACGGACAGGTGTCTCTGGGCAATACCGTGATGAAAGGTAATGCCCGTAAAGTCCGCCGTTTATACAACGATCAGGTGCTGGCGGGGTTTGCCGGCGGTACGGCGGATGCGTTTACGCTGTTTGAAAAATTCGAAGCCCAGTTGCAGAAACACCATGGTCAGCTGACCCGTGCTGCCGTTGAGCTGGCCAAAGAGTGGCGTTCCGACCGGGCGCTGCGCAAGCTCGAGGCCATTCTGGCGGTGGCCGACCATACGGCGTCCCTCATCATCACAGGCAACGGCGATGTGCTGCAGCCGGAAAACGATCTGATCGGGGTTGGCTCCGGTGGCAATTACGCGCTGGCTGCTGCCCGCGCCCTGCTGGAAAACACCGAGCTGAGTGCCCGCGAGATTGTCGAAAAGAGTCTGAACATCGCAGGCGATATCTGTGTGTTCACCAACCATAACCTGACCATCGAACGTCTGGTGGCCGGAGAATAATTTATGAGTCAGATGACCCCGCGTGAAATTGTTCACGAACTCGACCGCCACATTATTGGTCAGCACAACGCCAAACGCGCTGTCGCCATTGCGCTGCGCAACCGCTGGCGCCGTATGCAGCTGCCGGTGGAGCTGCGTGAAGAAGTCACACCCAAAAACATTCTGATGATAGGCCCGACCGGTGTCGGTAAAACCGAGATTGCCCGTCGCCTGGCCAAGCTGGCCAATGCGCCATTTATCAAGGTTGAAGCCACCAAGTTCACTGAAGTGGGTTACGTAGGCAAAGACGTGGAATCCATTATCCGGGATCTGGTTGAAACCGGCATCAAACTGCTGCGCGAACAGGAAATGGCACGCGTATCGAGCCGTGCCGAACTGGCGGCAGAAGAGCGTATTCTGGATGCCCTGCTGCCTCCGGCACGTCCGGCGACCGCCAGCTGGGACACCACCGAAGAACCGAAAAAAGAAGACGGCGCCGCGCGTCAGGTCTTCCGCAAAAAACTGCGTGAAGGTCAGCTCGATGACAAAGAAATTGAGCTGGACATGGCGCAGGTAAGCGCCGGCGTGGAAATCATGGCGCCACCGGGTATGGAAGAAATGACCGCCCAGTTGCAGAACATGTTTTCCAGTCTCGGCGGCGAGAAAAAATCCCGCCGTAAACTGAAAATTGCCGATGCCATGAAACAGCTGCGCGACGAAGAAGCGTCGGCACTGCTGAACATGGAAGAACTGAAAGTGCGCGCGCTGGAGCTGGTCGAACAGAACGGCATCGTGTTTATCGACGAAATCGATAAAGTGGCCAAGCGCAACGAAAGCGGCACCGGTGGCGATGTGTCGCGCGAAGGCGTACAGCGTGATCTGCTGCCGTTAATCGAAGGCTGCACGGTTTCCACCAAATACGGCATGATCAAAACCGACCACATTCTGTTTATTGCCTCGGGCGCTTTTCATCTGGCCAGGCCGTCGGATCTGATTCCGGAACTGCAGGGCCGTTTGCCGATCCGTGTGGAACTGGAAGCCCTGACCCCGCAGGATTTTCAGCGCATTCTGACCGAGCCGAACGCATCGCTGACGGCGCAGTACAAAGCCTTGCTGAAAACCGAAGGACTGGATGTGGATTTCACCGAAGATGCCATTCAGCGTCTGGCAGAAATCGCCTTTGAGGTGAACGAAACCACCGAAAATATCGGCGCGCGTCGTTTGCACACCATCATGGAGCGTCTGCTGGAACACATCTCCTTTGACGCCACCGATATGCACGAAGCGGTTAAGATCGACGCCGCCTACGTTGAAGAACAGCTGGGTGGTCTGGCGCGTAATCAGGATCTCAGTCAGTTTATTCTGTGATTTAACGCGTATTTCCGTGCAATAAAAAAGGCCGCAGTCGCGGCCTTTTTTATTGGGTTTCTGGCTTGTTACACTTTAAAACGTTCAATCAGTTTCACCATGCTGCTGCTGCCCGCGGCGAGCTTCTGACTGATGTCTTCGGTCTTGCGCATATTGTCGGCGATGTGTCCGGACGACTCGGCAATACGCACCACGTTACCCGTGATTTCGTTGGCCGCAGCACTTTGTTCCTCGACCGCACTGGCGATGCTCAGGTTCATTTCGGTGATGGTGTTCACCGCGGTGCTGATGGCGGAGATGGCATCCAGCGCCTGTTGTGAGCTTTCCGCTGTGCTTTCGGAATTACGCGCGTTTTCTTCCATGGATTTCACCGCCGTTGCCGCCTGCTCCTGCAGACGGGAAATCATCTTGTTGATCTCTTCGGTCGATTGCTGCGTGCGCGAGGCGAGGGTGCGTACTTCGTCGGCGACCACCGCGAAACCGCGGCCCTGTTCGCCGGCGCGGGCGGCTTCGATGGCGGCGTTTAATGCCAAGAGGTTGGTCTGCTCGGCAATGCCGCGGATCACATCCAGAACCGAACCAATGGAATCGGTTTCTGCACGCAGGCCCTGAATCACCGCGCAGGAGTTCTGAATATCCGCCGCCAGTTCACCGATGCGTGATTGGGTGCTTTCCATGGTGCGTTTACCGCGTGATGCACTTTCCGACACTTCGGTCGCGGCCGAGGCTGCGCGCTCGGCGTTGTCGGCCACGCTGTGAATGGTCTGGCTCATCTCGTTTGAACCTGTGGCGGCGAGGTCGGTCTGCTGCAGCTGATCGTCGGTCAGGGTGCGGGTTTTGCTGCTGATGCCGGCAATGTCGCGGGTCAGTTGCGCCAGTAGTTCCGAGTTGCTCTTACTCTGGCGCACCAGTTCCTGAATCTGTTCGATAAAGGCGTTAAAGAAACGGGCAATGGCCGTGATTTCGTCGTCACCACGGATCGGCAAACGCTGGGTCAGGTCGCCTTCGCCGCGGGAAATATCACGCATGGCGTTGGTAACGTTGCGCAGGGGCGTGCGGATGCTGGTCGAAATCAGGCTGATGGCCACCACCAATAGCAAAAGGAAGACCACGCTCGTGATCACCAGCTCAGCGGCGCTGTCCCAGAAGGCGGCGGAAACATCGTCGGTATACACACCGGTGCCGATCACCCAGTCCCAGGGTTTGAAATATTTCACGAAGCTGATTTTGCCGACCGGTTTGTCGCTGCCGAGCTTCGGCCATAAATAGTTGAGGAAGCCGCCGTCCGGGTTGGCAAAGGCCACTTTGTTAATCTCGCGGAACAGGTATTTGCCTTCCGGATCCTGCACGCCATTCACGTTTTTGCCTTCCAGTTCCGCCTTGGAGCCGTGCACCACTACCACCGGACCCGAGTCGTTCACCCAGAAGTATTCGCTGCCGCTGTAGCGCAGCTGGCGGATGTTATCTTTTGCCCGCTGCTGGGCCTCTTCGACCGGCATTCCCTGCTGGCTTTGCTGATAGTAGAAGTTCACCAGCGAGTAGACGGTTTCTACCTGCTGACGCACGGCCGCCTGTTTGGCTCCGGATATGGTCTGATGGATATGTTGCATGGCCTGCAGTTCAATCAGAACCACGCACACCACCGCCGCAATCAGGATCAGCCACAGCCGCACTTTGATACTGATTTTGCGTAAAGAATTCATAGGCAGTACAACCCCGGCAATAGTACACTTTAAGCCATCAGGTAAAGCCCATATCCCGACGGTTGCCCGCAAGGGGCATATCAGATAAAGCATAGTGCCCGGTACGGGATTTGCCTGATAAATCCCCTGACAAGAGTGGCATATACGTGATTCCGACTTCGATTAAAGTGAAAAAAAACAGCCGTTGTCTCGAATTGGGGTACAGCGACGGCACCTTTGAACTCGCCTTTGAGTTTTTGCGGGTCTGGTCGCCGTCTGCCGAAGTACGCGGACACGGCATTGGTAATGGTGTTTTGCAGACGGGTAAAAAAGACGTAACCCTGCTGCGCATCGAGCCGGCGGGCAATTACGCGCTCAAGCTGGTGTTTGACGATGGTCACGACTCCGGCCTTTACGATTGGGCGTATCTGCGCCATTTGTGCCTGAACCAGAACGACCTCTGGCAGGACTACTTAGACAGGCTTGCGGCCGCAGGAAAAAGCCGCGAGTCGTCACACATCAACTTCAAAGCCCTGTAAGCGTTATACTCAGGGCTTATTCATACAAGGAGCCGTATTTTGACGGATTCCAGCAAACAAAAGCCGGTGCGTAACACCGCTCCCTTCAAAGACCCGAACGCGGCCGCCGAAGCGGAAAAATACGACAATCCGGTTGCCAGCCGCGAAGCGCTGCTGATGCTGCTCGAGCAGATCGGCCACCCGGCTACCCACGAAGAAGTCTGCGCCCGTCTGGGCGAAACCGACGAAGACCGCGTAGAAGCCCTGCGCCGCCGTCTGATCGCCATGTCGCGCGATGGCCAGCTGATCAGCAACCGCCGCAACCAGTTTGCGCCGATGCGCAAAGTCGATCTGATCACCGGCGTGGTGATGGGTCACCGCGACGGTTACGGGTTTGTACTGCGCGATGGCGCTGACGATATCTACCTGTCCAACCGTCAGATGAGCAAAGTGTTTCACGGTGACCGCGTGGCGGTGCAGATTCTGGGTCTCGACCGTCGTGGTCGTCCGGAAGGCAAAATCGTGGAAGTGCTCGAGCGCAACACGCAAAAAGTGGTTGGCCGTTATTTCGACCAGTCGGGCGTGGGCGTGGTACAGCCCGACAACAAGCGCGTGGCGCACGAAATTCTGATTCAGCCGGAAGGGCGCAAAGGTGCACAGCACGGCCAGTTTGTGGTGGTGCAGCTGACCCAGCAGCCGCAGGCCGGTGGTCTGCCGATGGGCGAAGTGATCGAAGTGCTGGGTGACCATCTGGCGCCGGGCATGGAAATCGAAGTCGCCATCCGCAGCCACAACATTCCGAACGAATGGTCCGACGAGGTGATGGCAGAAACCAAAAAACTGCCGGCCGAAGTCAAAGAAAAAGACAAAAAGAACCGCATCGATCTGCGTGACCTGCCGTTTGTCACCATCGACGGCGAAGACGCGAAAGACTTCGACGACGCGGTGTACTGCGAGAAAAACCGCAGCACCGGCGGCTGGCGTTTATTCGTCGCCATCGCCGACGTATCGCATTATGTGCAGGTGCATTCTGCGCTGGATAAAGAAGCCCATGTGCGTGGCAATTCGGTGTATTTCCCGGGCTTTGTTGTGCCTATGCTGCCGGAAAAATTATCCAACGGTCTGTGCTCGCTGAACCCGGAAGTCGACCGTCTGGTGATGGTGTGTGAAATCACCATTTCCAAAGCCGGTAATATTTCCGGTTACCAGTTTATGGAAGGCATTATTCACTCTCATGCGCGTCTGACCTACAACAAGGTCTGGCAGATGCTGGAGTTGCCGCGCACCGACGAAGGCGATGCCTGGCGCGAGCACTACAAAAATATTGTGCCGCACGTCGAAGACCTGTACGCCCTGTTCAAGCTGCTGCGCAGCAAACGCGAAGCCCGTGGCGCGATGGATTTCGATTCGGTTGAAACCCGCATCGTGTTCGACTCCGAACGTAAGATTCAGGAAATTGTGCCGGTATCGCGTAACGAAGCGCACATGCTGATCGAAGAATGCATGCTGGCCGCCAACGTCTGTGCGGCGGATTTCCTCGACCGCTACAAAGTGCCGACCCTGTACCGGGTGCACAACGGCCCGACGCGCGAAAAGCTGGAAAACCTTCACGCCTTTTTAGGTGAGCTGGGCCTGTCCATTGCCAATGGTTCTGAGCCGACGCCAAAAGATTATCAGGCATTAATTGAGCGCATCGGCGACCGTCCGGATTCGCACCTGATTCAGACCGTGCTGCTGCGCTCGCTCAGTCAGGCGCAATACCAGCCGGAAAATGAAGGCCACTTCGGTCTGGCGTACAAGGCCTACACCCACTTCACCTCGCCGATCCGCCGGTATCCCGACCTGCTGATTCACCGCGGCATCCGCAGCGTGATCCGCAGCGAGCGTGAGTGCAAACACGTCAAACGTGCCGACGGCGCCAAGCCGCTGGCCGCGCGCGATATTTATCCGTACGACACCGGCGCCATGGTGCATCTGGGCGAACACTGCTCAATGACCGAACGCCGTGCCGACGACGCCACCCGTGACGTCACCGACTTCCTCAAATGCGAATACATCAGTGATCGCGTGGGTGAAGAATTTGAAGGTGTAATCAGTGCGGTCACCGGTTTCGGTCTGTTTGTGGAATTGTCCGAGGTGTATGTCGAAGGTCTGGTGCACGTCAGCAGTCTGGCTAACGATTACTACCATTTTGATGCAACGAAACACCGTTTGGTGGGCGAGCGCACGCGCCGCAGTTTCCGCCTGGGCGACAAACTCTGGGTACGCGTGACCGGCGTAAGCCTCGACGACCGCAAGGTTGATTTCGAACTGGCCACCGCACCGCTGAACCGTGAACGCAAAGGCGCGGATTTCCCGGAACCGGCCCGTCTGCCGCGTCGTCGTGAACAGCAGGCCAGTGGCGATAAAGTGGAAATTTCCATGCGTCCGGGCCGCCGTAAACCCGTGGCTGATGGTGCTGAAAGCAGCGACGACAAAAAGAAAAAGCCGAAGCCAAGCAAGCGTCAGAAGCTGAACGCGAAAAAGAAAACAGAAAGCAAAAAAACCGACAAGAAAAAGGCCGCTAAAAAAGCTGCCAAAAAAGCCGGTAAGAAAAAACAGGTTAAATAACGCATGAAACTCGAAGCCGTTTACGGTTTACACGCGGTCACCACCCTGCTGCAGCGCAGCCCGGATCAGGTGGTCGAACTCTGGGTCATGAAAGGCCGTGTCGATCAGCGCATGCAGCGCGTGCTCGATCTGGCTCAGGAGCAGGGGCTCGACGTCCGTGAAGCCGACAAAGGTCTGATGAATCAGAAGGCCGATGAAGGTAACCATCAGGGTGTGATTGCCTGGCGCAAGCCGGTGCAGAACAAAAGCGAAAAGCACTTGCCGGAAATTCTGGACAGCATCAGCGGCACACCGCTCATTCTGATTCTTGACGGCGTGACCGACCCGCACAATTTAGGCGCCTGTCTGCGTACCGCCGATGCCGCCGGTGTGCAGCTGGTGATTGCGCCGAAGGACAAATCGGCGCCGCTGAACGCCACCGCCGCGAAAGTGGCCTGTGGTGCAGCGGAAGCCGTGCCGTACATTCAGGTGACGAATCTGGCGCGCACCATGAAAGAACTGCAGGAACGCGGTATCTGGATCGTCGGCACCGCCGGCGAAGCCACGCACAGCGTGTACGAGCAGGATTTCAAAGGCGCCATCGCACTGGTGATGGGGGCCGAAGGCGCGGGTATGCGCCGCCTGACGCGTGAGCATTGCGATTATCTGGTCAATATTCCGATGGCCGGTGAAGTCAGCTCGGTCAACGTGTCGGTGGCCACGGGTATTTGTCTGTTTGAAGCGGTGCGTCAGCGTCGCGGTCTGTAAGGTGTGCGGAGTCGGTTGTGAATTGGTGGAGTGATTTAATTAACCAGAATTATGACTGGTTCTGGGATGTCAGCATCGCCCTCAGTGTGACGTTACTGGCCGGTGCCTGCTGGCGTTTTTTCCGCAAGCGTCTGCTGTCGTTTGTGAACCGCACCAACAACAAATGGGACGACATCGCCGTTGAGGCGATCGGTGTGCCGGTCAGCTGGATCATCTTCGTGATCGGCGCGACCTGGATTGCCGACATCAGCTCGCGTCATTTCGATTCCGAAATCGTCAGCAGTATTCCTGTGGTGCGCCAGCTGTCGCTGGTGATTCTGGTCGGCTGGGCGCTGTGGCGCCTGATCCGCCGGGTGGAAGAGCGTCAGATCGACAGCGGTATGGACCCGACCACCGTACAGCTGGTGGGCAAAATCGCCAAGCTCACGGTGTGCGTGCTGGTGGTGTTGCCGGTCTTTCAGATGCTCGGTATTTCGATTTCCGGCCTGCTGGCGTTTGGTGGTGTCGGTGGTCTGGTGGTTGGTATGGCGGCCAAGGATCTGCTGGCCAACTTCTTCGGCTCGCTGATTATTTACCTCGACCGTCCGTTCAAGGTCGGTGACTGGATCCGCTCACCGGACCGCAGCATTGAAGGCACGGTGGAACACATCGGTTTCCGTGTGACCCATATCCGCACTTTCGACAAGCGCCCGCTGTATGTGCCGAACTCGGTGTTTACCAGCATCTCGGTGGAAAACCCGTCGCGCATGCTCAACCGCCGCATTTATGAAACCGTGGGTATCCGCTATCAGGATGCGAAAGTGCTGTCGGCCGTCATGGACGATGTGCGCGCCATGCTGCGTGCGCATGAGGAAATTGATACCGACCAGACCCTGATCGTGAACTTCAACAGCTTTGGTGAATCCAGTCTGGATTTCTTTATCTACACCTTCACCAAAACCACCGACTGGGTGCGTTACCACGACATCAAACAGGATGTGTTGCTGAAGGTGCTGGAGATTATCCACCGCCACGGCGCCGACTGTGCCTTCCCGACCCGCAGCCTGCATCTGGAATCCGTTCCCGCCGCTCTGAACGCGCGCTGATGTTTCAGCGCCTCAGGTGGCCGGATAGTCCTGCTGCAGTTGCAGCACCAGCCCCATAATCAACCGCTGCCCGGAACGCACCAGCGTTTCGCGGTTGGCGGCATGCCCGCTCAGCAACCAGTTCACCGACATCTGGCGCATGGCGCCGACCAGTCCCATGCCCAGCATTTCCGCTTCGTCATCGGCAATGCGCCAGTGCGGATGAATGCCGCGCGCCACGGCCATTAACAGCAGGGCGAAGCGGCGGATGTAATTCAGATAGTGGGCGTTGGTGTCTTCGCTGACGCCTTCCAGCTCCAGCATGCACACGCGGGCAATGCGCTTGTCTTCCAGCACTTCAAAGAACAGCGTCAGCGCCTCACAGGTGAGGGCGTTCATATCGGCACCGGCGCCTGCGTTGCGGAACACAGCGCCGAGGCGTTGATACAGGTTGTCCATGCAGTGGCTGTACACCGCCTGCAGCAGCAGTTCGAGGGTGCCGAATTCGGCATAAAAGTAGCGGTCGGTCAGCTGCGCCTGACGGCAGATGCCCCGTACGGTAGCGGTGCGGAAACCGTCCTGTCCGAAAACCTCCAGACCGGCCTGCAAAAAGGCTTCGCGGCGCGCCAGCCGGCGCTCTTCCTGGGTTTGTCCGCCGTACAGGCGGCCGTTGGCTGTGTTGGCCGGCGGCGCGGGGAGGGTGTTGGTCTCGGTCATTATTTTTGTCTGAAAAGGACTCTTGGGGCTATTTGACGACACGTGTCGTCAGAAGTAAAGTGACGACAACTGTCCTCAGATAGCAATAACAATAAGCGCGGCCCAACCGCGAACCACGGAGACCCTTATGCAGGCCTATACCGTCATCATCATTGGCAGTGGCTTCGGTGGCCAGTGCGCCGCCATTCGTTTGCGCGAGCGCGGCCTCGACGATTTTGTGATTCTGGAACGCCGTGAATTCATGGGCGGCACCTGGGCGCAGAACGCGTATCCGGGGGCGGCGGTGGACGTGCAGTCGCCGCTGTATTCCATCGAATCCGAACCGTACGACTGGTCGCAGATGTTCGCCGGCCAGGCGGAACTGCAGCAATACACCAACTACGTGATCAATAAGCACGGCCTGCGTGAGAAAACCCTGACCGGCTGCAACGTGCAGAAGATCGCATGGAACGATGACGAACGCTGTTGGGAAATTGATCTCGATGGCCGCGAAAGCCTGCGCGCCCAGTTTGTGATTAACGCCTCAGGCCCGCTCAGTACGCCGGTCATTCCGCCGTTCAAAGGGCGCGATACATTTAAAGGCCACAGTTTCCACACCAATAACTGGGACCAGGATTACGACTACAAAGGCAAGCGCGTGGCCATTATTGGCAGCGGCGCCAGTGCCGCTCAGGTCATTCCGGCCATTGCGCCGGACGTCGCGCATCTGGATATTTTCCAGCGCACGCCGCATTGGGTGATGCCGCGTCCGGACTATGTGTTTAAAGGCTGGCAACGCCGTCTGCTGCAGAACCGCCTGGTTTACCGCGCGCTGCGGGAAGCCATTTACTGGGGGCTCGAAACGCGGGTGATCGGCTTTAAGTATTCGTCGCTGATGCTGGAGCTGGTGGCGGCGCGCAAAGCACGGGCGCATATCCGCAAACAGATCAAAGACCCTGTGCTTGCAAAAAAAGTGACGCCGGATTTCACCATCGGCTGTAAGCGCGTGATTCTGTCCGACACCCTGTACCCGGCTTATTGCCGCAGCAATGTGACGCTGCACGATAAAACCGATGGTATTGCGGAAATTAACGAGCGCGGCATTCTCACCAGCAATGGCGAGCAGGTTGATCTGGATCTGATTGTGTACTCCACCGGTTACGACGCCACCGACGGCGTTATTTCGTACCCTGTGGTGGGTAAGGGCGGTACGACGCTGGCCGACGTGTGGGCGGATTTTCCGCGCGCGTATCTGGGCACGTCCGCGCCGGGTTTCCCGAACCTGTTTATCGTGACGGGGCCGAATACCGGTATCGGTCACACCTCGGCGATTTTCATCATCGAGGCGCAGATGAATTACATCATGCGCGCCATTGAAGAAGTGCGTGGCCGCGGCAAACAGCTGATTGAAGTAAAAGCCGCGTCCGAAGACAGCTACACCCGCCATATCCATCAGGAAATGGAAAAAACCGTGTGGCATTCGGGCGGCTGCACCAGCTGGTACAAGAGCAAAAGCGGTAAGGTGATTGCCATGTTCCCGGGCTTCAGTTTTACCTTCCGCCGCTGGACCAAAAACTTCCGCGAAAAAGACCACGATTTCGCGTAATTAAATAAAAACGGCATAACAATAATAAGGTACTCACATGAAAAAAGTTCTGCTTCTCACCCTGCCGCTGCTGCTGGCGTTTTCTTACGGCGCGCTGCGCGCCAACTACGGCAGCGTCGGCAAATGGATGTACAACAACGCCATGGCCACCGAAGCCTCGCTGTACGGTTTTACCACCGAAGCGGTGAATATCGGTGATATGACGCTGTCGCTTTATCACCACAAAAATCCGGGTAAACCTGTGATTGTGATGCTGCACGGTTACAGCGCTGACAAAAACGTATGGCCACGCTTTGCCCGTCATCTGACCGACGATTACGAGATCATTATTCCGGACATGGCCGGTCACGGTGACAGCCCGTATCAGGCCGACTGGAGCTACCGCATGCCGGCGCAGGCCGATCGTCTGCAGCGCCTGCTGAGCGCCATGGATGTCAAAGCCGCGCACGTCATCGGTAATTCCATGGGCGGCTTCCTGACCGCGACGTTTGCCATTAACTACCCGGACATGACGCTGTCGGCCACCATGGTGGATCCGGCCGGGGTGATGTCGCCGGAGCCAAGCGATATGTTCCGCATGCTGGCCGAAGGCAAAAATCCGTTCATTATCGGTAACCGCAAAGAGTTCGACGATTTCTACGCCATGACCATGCAACATCCGCCTGTGGTGCCGGACATCGTGCTTGAAGCCGTGTACGAGAAATACAAATCGCGCCGCAGCGAACTGCAGAAAATTTTCGACGATTTCCATGCCAGCGATTATGTCGAAGACCGTCTGGGCGAGCTGAAAGCGCCGGCCATGCTGTGGTGGGGCGATCACGACCGTCTGCTGCACGTCAGTGCCGTCGACCGCTGGAAAGCCGGTATTCCGCAACTGGAAGTGCATGTGTTCAAGGGCTATGGCCATATGCCGATGATGGAAATGCCGGGCGACACCGCCGACCTGTACCATCAGTTCCTGAGCCAGTTGTAAGCGGCCCTTGTATGAACGGCCGGTGCGTTAACGGCCGCTCGTTAACGGCTATCAGCGCTGTTAATTTTCTTCATTAGCCCACCGGGGAGGGCTGCCGTAAGGTAAAACCTGTTTTTCAACAGGTACTCCCCGGGGGCGCTATGACTTCCTTCCGTACGGTGCGCGACAGCATGGGCGAACTTCAGGTTCCGGCTGACGCCTTGTACGCCGCCCAGACCCAACGGGCCATCGACAATTTCCCGGTCAGTGGACAGCCACTGCCGGCGGCATTCATCCGCGCGCTGCTGAACATTAAAACCGCCGCTGCCCGCGCCAACGGCGAACTGGGTGTTATTCCGGCCGATATCGCAGCCGCCATTGCCGATGCTGCGCAGACCCTGTTGGCCGACGAAAGCTTTATGCAGCATTTTCCGCTCGACGTGTTTCAGACCGGCTCCGGCACCAGTTCCAATATGAACGCCAACGAAGTGCTGGCCACGCTCGCCTCGCGTAGCCTGGGTCAGGAGGTCAGTGCCAACGATCATGTGAACGCCGGGCAAAGCAGCAACGACACCATTCCGTCGGCCATTCACACCGCCGCTGCGGTGCTGATAGCACAGGAATTACTGCCGGCGCTGGACCATTTGCAGCGCGCCATCGCCCAACAGAGTGAAGTGGTGGGGCACATCGTCAAAACCGGCCGCACCCATCTGATGGACGCCATGCCACTGCGTATGGAGCAGGCGCTGGGCGGCTGGCGCACGCAGATACTGCAGAATATCCGCGCGCTGAAAGCGCAGCAGCCCCTGCTGCAATCGCTGGCGCAGGGCGGCACTGCGGTCGGCACCGGCGTAAATGCACATCCGCAGTTTTCGTTGTTATTTCTGCACGAATTAAGCGGATTAATCGGCCTTAAAATGACCCGCGCCGAGAATTTCTTCACGCACATGTCCAGTCAGGATGTGGCCGTGGCGGTATCGGGCCAGCTGAAAACCACGGCGGTGTCGCTGATGAAAATTGCCAACGATCTGCGTTGGATGAATTCTGGTCCGCTGGCGGGGTTAGGCGAAATTGAATTACCGGCTTTACAGCCCGGTTCTTCCATCATGCCGGGCAAAGTAAACCCGGTGATTCCGGAATCTGTGGCCATGGTGGCGGCGCAGGTGATGGGCAACGACACCACCATTACCATCGCCGGACAGTCGGGCAGTTTTGAACTGAATGTGATGCTGCCATTGGTGGCGCGCAATCTGTGTGAAAGCATTCAGTTGCTGGCCAACGCCAGCCGCTTACTGGCGAACAAAGCCATCAGCGGTTTCCGTGTGAATGAAGCTCAGATAGAAAAAGCACTGGCGCGCAACCCGGTGCTGGTGACGGCGCTGAATCCGGTGATCGGTTATCTGCAAGCCGCCGACATTGCCAAGACCGCCTACCGTGACAACCGTCCGGTGCTCGATGTGGCGCTGGAAAAAACCGATATCCCGCGCGCGGAATTAGAGCGCTTGCTCGATCCGGCGCTTCTGACCGGGCAGTCATAAACATCGCCAGCCGCGCGCACGCTGGACGAATAACCGAGCGTTAACGGAGCGTTAACAAAGCCCTGACCGAGCGCTGACAAAGACAGTATCGGATCACCACAGACGTCCGTATACAAAGGGTTGCTGCCAGTTAAGGCAGCTGGCGAGTGCCTGAATATCCGGAGTTTTGGCCGACAGGCACTACACTCTGGTTAATGTGTGTGCGGAGTGGCGTATGAAGCTGACCCGGTTGCTGAGTGTTCCTCTGGCCCTGCTGTTGCTGAACAGCTGCAGTAAAGGGCTGCAGGGTGATGTGCACAATCTGTCGGATGCGATTGAACACTGCCGCGACTATTCACGGAATGTGCTGGACAGCGATCTGGAAATCAGCCTTGATCAGTATTCCACCCGCCAGAGCCGCGAGTTTTACGACGTGTATATGAATGTCGAAAGCCGCGTGCGTAAAGGCTATGCCCACTGCAAAATTGATACGGCTGGTCTGATTGTGCTGTTTGATGCACCGGGCTTCCGGCGCAAAGGCGGCGCCTTCAGCCAGTTCTGACGTTACCCATGTTTTCGGATGGCCGGTGTCCGGCCCATTTCAGACCGGCTCAACCAGATTCAGGCCGGCTCAACCAGATTCAGGCCGGCTCAACCAGATTCAGGCCGGCTCAACCAGATTCAGGCCGGCTCAACCAGATTCAGGCCGTGTCCCGACCTTCGTCGGCTGCCGTTTCTGATGTTTGATCCGACGCTTTTTCCCCTTCTTTTCCTGCGTCACCATCCGCGCTTTTGGCGCTGGCTGGGCGTGCTTTTTTCGGCAGCCACTGCATGATTTTTACGACCATGTCGTGGGCATTGATGGGCTTGGCAATATGCGCCTGCATACCCGCCTCACGGCAGTCGCGGATATCGGTGTCCATGGCGTTGGCGGTCATGGCGATCACCGGCAGGGTTTCACAGCCGGCTATGGTACGTAACGCACGGGTGGCCTGCAGACCGTCTAATTCCGGCATCTGAATATCCATCAGCACCACATCCGGGCGCAGGCCTTCGCTCAGCATGTCCACCGCAATGCGGCCGTTGTCGGCGATGGTGACCTGGGCGCCAAACTGAGTCAGTAATTCCTGCGCCAGAATCTGATTCATCAGAACATCTTCCACCAGCAAGCAGTGAATGCCCCCCAGCGGTTCTTCGGCGTTGGCCTGCTCGTGCAGCTGAGCTTCGCTGCTGTTGAGGTCGGTTGTGTCGTCGCTCAGCGCCTCCAGAGCCAGACTGACGGTAAAGCAGCTGCCCTGATGTTCGGTGCTGGTCACCGAAATATCGCCATCCATCATATTCGCCAGCTGGCGACTGATGCTTAAACCCAGACCGGTACCGCCAAAGCGGCGACTGGTGGAGCTGTCGGCCTGACGGAAGGCTTCAAATAAATGCGGCAGATGATCCGCCGGAATGCCAATGCCACTGTCCGTCACTTTAATAAATAAACGCGACTCCGCTTTTTTCCAGGCGATGTGCACGGTAATTTCACCGGCACTGGTGAACTTAAACGCGTTGCTCAGCAGGTTCAGCAGAATCTGCTCAATGCGCAGTTCGTCGCCCATAAAGGTGGCCGGTACGCCGTCGTCGACCTGAATGCGGAATCCGAGTTGTTTCTCCTGCGCGCGCAGATCGAACAGGGCTTTTATTTTGGTCAGTAATTCCGGCAGCGAGAATTCGTGTTTCGACAAATGCAGCTGGCCGGCTTCAATTTTGGCGTAATCCAGCGACTCGTTAATTAACGCCAAAAGGATTTCAGAGGCCATCTGCGACTTGGTTAAATAATCCCGTTGTTTATCGGTCAGATCGGTTTTCAGACACAGGCCAATAAAACCGATAATGGCGTTCATCGGCGTGCGCAGTTCGTGACTCATGTTGGCGAGAAAGCGCGATTTTGCCTGATTAGCGGAATTTGCCTGTTCGGTGGTTTTCACCAGTTCGCGGGTTTTGATCTGCACTTCGCTGCGCACATGCTCAACCGTGCCGGTCACCAGCAGAATAAATACCTGGAACAAGGAGGCCAGCATAAAGCCGCCGGTCACCACCATCCAGCTGGTCCAGTCTTTTCCACCGGCGGCGATATGGTCGTTAGCCAACAGTTCAATATGGTAGCGACGCGTACCGAAATCGGCGAAATAGCTGAAGCGCTCATACAAAGGATTCAGGGTTTCGTGCGGCTCATACAGCAGTTCCTGTTTGCCGTCGGCCTCATCCGTAATGCGCAGGGAAATGCCCTGCTGGATTGCGTCGGTCGCGATGGTGTTGAGCAAGCCTTCCATCTGAATCACGCCCGAGGCGTAGCCAATAAATTGCCGGTCTTCGTGCGGCAGGTTGTGGGTAACGTCGAACACGGGTACGTACACAATGGCGGCTTTCAGTTTGTGCTGCCCCTGCGCCAGCATAATGGGCGCTGTGGCCACTGGGCGTTCCAGCAGCCGGGCTTTTTTTAAGGCTTCCCAGCGGGCACTGTTGGCACCCAGATTCAGGCCCAGTGCGCGGCGGTTTTTCTCAAACGGGTAAATGTACACAACCGGGAAATATTCGGCCTGTGGCGTTGCCGGAATCAGGCGGCCGTCGTCGGTGATTTCGGTCAGCTGAAAATCCGGGTACTCACGCCGCATCTGTTGTTCAAAGGCGGCGCGCTGGTCGGCAGCGATGACCGGTGTCCAGCCAATGGCCCACAGTGCATCGTCGGCGCCCATAATCACCTGTGAGAAGCGCTCAAACTCCTGCCGGGTTACGGCTTCAGAGGCGTTATAAAGCGCCGCGTAGGCAATGAGTTTGTTTTCTGCTTCCCTCAGCAGGTCATCGATGGTGTGCGCTATTTCTTCGGCGTTGCGGTCGAAGCGGGCCTGTTGCAGCGACTGGGTGTGGCGCAGCGACGCTGAAAACAGCAGTAACACCAGCGAAAACAGCACCAGTGTTGGCATCACAATCTGCAGTTTGCGCTGCATGGCGATGCTGGGCTGCAGCAGTATCAGCAGCATAGGACCGAACAACAGGATGCCGATGCCATCGCCAACCCACCAGGTCAGCCAGGTGAAGCTGACGTTATCAACCGGAATGATGTGATTCAGGTACAGGCTCAGGGTGCCGATGATGCTGTTAATCAGGCTGGAACCGGCCGACACCATGAGCACGAAATTGATGATCGACTGCGGCGAAGTAGGTGCCTCGCGCTGACCGACCGCAAAATGGAACAGGTATTTACCGGCAAACGCCTGTGCTCCGGCCCCCAATGCCATAAACAGTGGGGCGATCACGTTGATGTTTTGAAAATCTTCAAAGTGATGGCTGCTGATAAACAGGTTGATCAGAAACGAGCCGGCGATCACACCGGGAATGATGGCGCCCAGAGGAAACAGGACTGCAAAGGCAAAGGCCAGACCGGCTGCCGGCCATACGGCCGAAGCAAAGCCCGGTGGAATCGCCAGCTGATGACCAATCAGACCGGCCAGAAAATAGCCGGTGGTGGTTTTCAGAAACAGCAGTAGCAAGCGGTTCATCCGGTGTCCTCGCGCAGGTCTGCTGAGAGTATAGACAGCGCTGGCGCGGAGGATGGGGGTTTAGCAGAAGCCGCTGTGCGGCAAAAACCGCACAGTTTCAGGGGGTTAGAGGCTGTAGCGCTGGTGGCAGTAGGCGATGCCGGAGACCAGCGGGTAGTTGCGGCAGGCCTTATCGGTGCAGACAAACTGTTGCAGACGGGCTTCGGCTGGCAGCAGCACTTCAGGTTCGCCCAGGTAACCCGCAGCGCACAGCTCGCCGGCGCGGCGGTGCCAGTGGGCGCGGAAGGTACTGATGGTGTCGTCGTAGTTGAGCAGGAACTGGAAGCCGCTCATCTGGCGCACTTCGATGACGAATACGCCCGGCGCGATTTCTTCGTCCAGATAGCCGTCCTGACTGGCGCCCAGCGGGCTGGCCGGTTTGTAGTCAACCGGCGTGCAGGCGACAGCCCCGGTCAGCAGTCCGGCAATCAACAGGCAATAACGGAATCGGAAGAGGGAAGTCATGGATCAGAACACTAACAATTACGCGCTGCATTCTGCACAGAGCGTGGCGGCTCGTCCAGAGACGAGCCTCACACTCCGGGACTATTTTGTACGCTGTCTGGTTGGTAACCGTGCGCGTCGGCGGCAGCTTACTCCGCCGTCAGCGGCGCAAACTGGCCGCGGGTCAGGCTGGCCAGATCGTCCGGCGCCAGTGCGATTTCAAGGCCGCGGCGGCCGGCGCTGACGTGCATGCGCGCGAGTTCTTTGGCACTGTCGTCGATGACGGTGGGCAGGGCTTTCTTCTGACCGATGGGGCTGATGCCGCCGACGATATAGCCCGTGGTGCGTTCCGCCAGTTTCGGATCGGCCATCTCGGCCTTCTTGGCGCCCAGTGCCTTAGCGATGGCTTTCAGGGAGAGCATGTGGGTAACCGGCAGCACGGCCACGGCCAGCGTGCTTTTGTGGCCGGTCAGGCTGACCAGCAGGGTTTTGAATACCTGCGCCGGGTCGAGCCCCAGCGCCTGTGCGGCTTCTTCGCCGTAAGATTCCGCCGCCGGGTCGTGCTGATACTCCAGCACGTCGAAGGCGATCTTGGCTTTTTTCGCCGCGTTAATGGCCGGGGTCATAACGGGTTCTCCGCCTGTTCGGCCGTAAAACCACTGCCTTCAAGGGCACGAACCAGCGCGAAGCGCGGTTGCTCGCGCCCGTCGATGGTCACGTTTTCGCAGAACATGGCGGCCGGGCGCACCCACAGCGAATAGTCGCCGTACAGGGTTTTGTAGACCACCATCCATTCTTCGCTTTCGCTGTGGCGGGCAAGGCCCAGCACCTGATATTCGTTGCCTTTGTAGTGACGGTAAACGCCGGGTGTCAGGCTGGGCTTGTTGCTGTCGGTCATGGGTTATCCGTTTTTACTTGAGTTCGAACCGCACCTGGGCGCTGGCGCTGATGCTCTGTTTCTGGATCAGCATCGGCGCTTCTTCCGGGGCGGACTTGGCCATCGCCATGGCACGCATTTCAAACACCGGGGCCGGGCCGCTGCCGTTTTCTTCGATGCGCAGAACCTCGCCGACTTTGGCGTCCAGCGCGGCGGCCATGCTGCGCGCCTTGGTGCGGGCGTTTTTCAGTGCCAGCGTCATCGCCTGTTCCTGCAGGGCATCCGGGTCGTTAAAGCGCAGAGCGGTGCCCTGCAGACTCAGGTGTTCAACCTTCATCAGCTGGCTGAGCAGCGCCGAGTAGGCGTCCAGATCACGCAGGGTAATGGTTACCGGGCGCGAAATCTGTTCGCCTTTGTACTGACGGCCTTCTTTGGTCCAGTCCCACAATGGCTGACGATTGGCGCGGGCGGCTTCGATGTCTTCTTTCTTCACGCCTTTCTTGGTCGCGATATTGATCACCTGCTGCACGGCTTTGTTCACGCTTTTGGCGGTTTCGCCGGCGTCAGCACCGGTGTCGCTGATGGTCAGGTTCAGCTGCAGGTAGTCAGGCATGGCCTGCACTTCGCCCTCGCCGCTGACGCTGATATAGCGGTCATCTGCCAGCGCCTGCTGGCTCAGCAGAGGCACACTCAGCAGGGTGGCGGTCAGCAGTGCGGTGATTACAGAGGTTTTCATATTCGTTTCCCTGAATGGAGTGACATCGTAAGACGCGCGCCCGGGCAAATAGTTGCCCGAATCGTTGCTGGTGGTTATTCCTTGGCGCGGGCGTTAAATACGGCCAGCTGTTCGGCGGACGCTTCTTTCTGATGCAGGGCTTTCCAGTCGTTGTACGGCATGCCGTAAATGCGCTCGCGCGCCTGTTCGTAATCCAGCGTGACGCCTTCATCCGCGGCGGCGGTAACGGTCCATTTCGCCAGACAGTTGCGGCAGAAGCCGGCCAGATTCATCAGGTCGATGTTCTGCACGTCGTTGCGTTCGTCCAGATGCTTCAGCAGGCGGCGCAGTACGGCGGCTTCAATGGCGGTTTGTTGTTCCGGTGTCATAACTCAGTCCACAGCGTAAAAAGCGCAGTGTAGCGGATGGCCGGGCCGGATTTAAACCGGCAGCCGCAGCGGGCCGCTGGCCGTGTGGCGGCAGAGGCATAAATCCGCGACAATAGCCGGCTTTGCAGTTCAGTGTACGGAAGACTTTATGACAGACAGCCAGCCACCAGTACGTGTCGCGATCAACGGGTTTGGTCGTATTGGTCGTTGTGTGCTGCGGGCACTGTACGAAAACGGTTACCGCGACCGCCTGCAGGTGGTTGCCATTAACGAACTGGCCGACATCGACACCATCAGTTATATGCTGCGTTACGACAGCACCCACGGCCGCTTTGCCGGCAGCGTGGAAGTGGCTGACGAACGTCATCTGCTGGTGAACGGCGACCGTATCTGCGTGCGCCATGAGCCGGATATCGCACATCACGACTGGGCGGCACTGGGCATTGATCTGGTGCTGGAATGCAGTGGTCAGGTGAAGACCCGCGACGACGGCGAACAGCATTTAAACGCCGGTGCCAAACGCGTGCTGATTTCCAACCCGGCCGACAGCGCCGTGGATAACACCATTATTTATGGCCTTAACCAGCACACGCTGACCGCGGAACAGCGCATTGTCTCCAACGGCTCGTGCTCCACCAATTGTCTGCTGCCGGTACTGACCCTGCTCGACGATGCCTTTGGTATTGAAGCCGGCGTGACCACCACCATTCACTCGGCCATGAACGATCAGCCGGTGATTGACGCTTACCATTCCGACCTGCGCCGTACCCGCGCCGCCGGACAAAGCATTATTCCGGTGGATACCGGCCTGCCGTTGGGTATTGCCCGCTTAATGCCGAAACTCGCCGGTAAAATCGAAAGCCTGCACGTGCGCGTGCCGACCATTAATGTGTCGGCGCTGGATATCAGCCTGCAGCTGAGTCGTGCGGTAAGCGTGGATGAGGTGAATACCCTGATGCGTGCGGCGGCGAATAATGCGTTAAAAGGCATTATCGGCATTACCGACGAAGCTCATGCCTCCATCGATTTTAATCACGATGCCCGCTCCGGCATTGTCGACGCCACCCAGACCCGCGTCAGCGGAGGTCAGTTATTAAAAATGCTGATCTGGTTCGATAACGAGTGGGGTTTTGCCAACCGTATGCTGGATACCGCCTGCATGATGGCGGCTGGCTGCGACCATTCATGACATGCCGGCTGCGCTGCAATAAGCGCAGCCGGACAAGCGGGTTATCGGATATAAGGGGCTTGATGCAGAGCACGCCTTACTACCAAAAACCAATGGTGTGCCACGGGCCTCTGACCGACAATGAGCCTGAATGAATTCGTTCAAAAATAACAACGAAGAATAATAATCCGTAGTGACCTGATCGCTACCAATAAACGAGATGGATCATGTTTGTTGTCTCTCTGACCTACGTCGCTGAACTGAACGAAATTGACCAGCATCTGGATGCGCACGTCGATTATTTGAACCGCTGCTACGACGCCGGTATTTTTCTGGCCTCGGGGCGTAAAGTACCCCGCACTGGCGGTGTGATTCTGGCGCAGGCCGAAAACCGCGCCGCACTGGATGCCGTGCTGCAGCAGGACCCTTTCTTTGTGCACCGCCTGGCGGCGTATGACGTCACCGAATTTGAACCCACCCGAACGTCAGCCGCGCTGGATTTTCTGCGCAGCTGAGCACCGGCATCAGCCGATGCCCGATTCGATGCCCGGCAGTGTGTTGTGAAATTGCAGCTCTGCCAGACGGCGGTAGAGCGGCGAGGTTTCCATTAATTCAGCGTGTGACCCCATGGCCACTAACTGTCCGTGATCGAGCACAGCAATGCGGTCGACATTGCGGATGGTGGCGAGGCGGTGGGCAATAATAAAGGTGGTGCGGTTGGCCATCAGACCGTCCAGCGCCTGCTGCACCAGATGCTCGCTCTGGGCGTCGAGGGCGCTGGTGGCTTCGTCGAGCAGCAGAATCTGCGGGTCACGCAAAATCGCGCGGGCAATGGCTAAACGCTGTTTCTGACCGCCGGATAATTTCACCCCCTGTTCCCCTAAAAACGACTGATACTGCTCGGGCAACTGCGCGATAAAACCGTCGGCATTGGCGGCACGGGCGGCGGCGAAAATCTCGTCGTCGCTGGCGTCCGGACGGCCGTAGCGCAAATTGTCGAGCACGTTGGCGCTGAACAGCACCGGCTGCTGCGGCACCAGCGCAAACTGGCTGCGCAGGGTTTGCAGATTCCACTCGGTTAAGGGTTTGCCATGCAGGGTGATGCTGCCGCTTTGCGGATCGCGGAAACGCAGCAGCAGATCGAACAGGGTGGATTTACCTGCACCGGACGGGCCAACCAGGGCGATGCGTTCACCGGCTTTGACGGATAAATTCAGACCATCCAGCGCTAAACGGTCGGGGCGTGACGGATAGCGGAAACTGACGTTGCGGAATTCAAGCAGCGCCTGGCCGGCAATTGCCACAGGCGCTTTTTCCGCGTTGGTAATTGCTGACGCTTCTGGCGCCGGAGCAGCGGGAGACTGAACTGTCGGTGCTTGAACGGTGGGTGATTGTATCGAGGGTTTTTCCGCCATTAATTCGCGTATGCGCTCCGCCGCACCGGCGGCGCGCTGCACTTCGCCGTACACCTCGGTCACCGCTGCCAGCGAACCGGCCACCATGATGGCGTAAAACACAAAGGCCGCTAAATCGCCGCCGGATAAATCCCCGGCAATCACATCGCGGCCGCCGACATACAGCATGCCGGCCACCGAACCCATCACCAGAATCATCACCAGTGCGATCATAAAGGCGCGCTGGCGGATGCGGCGCAGGGCCACATCAAACGCCCCTTCGGCGGCCTGTGAAAACTGGCGGGTGACTATGTCTTCGCGGGTAAAGGCCTGCACCACTTTAATGTGCTGCAGACTTTCGCCGGCCCAGGCGCCGACGCTGGCGACTTTATCCTGACTGGCGCGTGACAGCTTTTTCACTTTGCGGCCAAAGAAAATCATCGGAAACACAATCAGCGGCACCGCAACCAGCACAATCAGGCTGAGCTTCAGGTTGGTGATGAACATCAGCACGATGCCGCCGATAAAGGTCAGCGAGTTGCGCAGGGCAAACGAAAACGACGAACCGATGACTGTCTGCAGCAGGGTGGTGTCGGTGGTGATGCGGCTCTGGATTTCGCCCGATAAGTTATCTTCAAAAAACGACGGCGGCAGGCTGACCAGATGGCGGTACAGCTGCTGGCGGATATCGGCCACCACGCGCTCACCCAGCCACGACACCATGTAAAAGCGCAGATACGCACCAAAGGCCACGGCCACCACCAGAAAGCCGAAGAAGCCCAGCGCTTCGCCCAGCCCGTCGATGGAGCCGGCGGCAAAGCCGTTGTCGACCATCAGGCGTACCCCCTGACCCAGACTCAGCGTCAGGGCGGCGGTGGTGACCAGGGCGATGATGGCGATGGTCAGACGGGTTTTGTAGTGGCGGATAAACAGCCAGAGCCAGCTCAGCATAACGATGTCCTTTTACAGTCAGACCGGCAGGCTAGCCCGTGTACCGCAGGCCAACAAGGTAGCCTGCTGCCAACAGTGCGTTGCGCGCACAGAGGGCGCTATTCCGGGGGTAGTTCAGGGGCAATTCCGGGGCTGTTCGTGCGCACCGAGTTTGCCCATCGGGTAAATGGCAATCTGTCAGGCGCGGCGGGCGTTGCAGGCGGTGAATCCGGGCGGGCTTGCTGCTACAATACCGCGCAATTTTGCCGGCTCTGGTCAGTTTTCAGCCAGCGGGCCGCCGCGATTTCACCAAACCTTTATCAGCCCCACCCAGGCAAGACACGAGGAAACTGCATGTCTGTAATCAAAATGACGGATCTGGATCTGAACGGAAAACGCGTCCTGATCCGCGAAGACCTGAACGTACCGGTTAAGAACGGCAAAGTGGCATCCGATGCCCGTATTCTGGCTTCTCTGCCAACCATCAAACTGGCGCTGGAAAAAGGCGCGGCGGTGATGGTGTGTTCCCACCTGGGTCGTCCGACCGAAGGCGAGTTCTCGGAAGAAAACTCCATGCGTCCGGTGGCCGACTACCTGAGCGCTGCTCTGGGTCGTGAAGTTCCTCTGCTGACTGATTACCTCGACGGCGTCAATGTACAGGCCGGCGAGATCGTGCTGTTCGAGAACGTGCGCTTTAACAAAGGCGAAAAGAAAAACGCCGACGAGCTGGCGCAGAAATACGCCGCTCTGTGTGACGTGTTCGTGATGGACGCATTCGGTACTGCGCACCGCGCCGAAGGTTCTACCCACGGTGTGGCCAAGTTTGCCCCTGTGGCCTGTGCCGGCCCACTGCTGGCCGTCGAACTGGAAGCTCTGGGTCAGGCGCTGGATAAACCAGAACGCCCGATGGTCGCGATTGTTGCCGGTTCCAAAGTGTCCACCAAGCTGGACGTACTGATCTCTCTGTCGTCCATCTGTGACCAGCTGATCGTGGGTGGCGGTATCGCCAACACCTTCCTGGCCGCTGCCGGCTTCAAAGTGGGCAAGTCGCTGTGCGAACACGACCTGATCGACACCGCCAAAGCCATCGCCGCCAAAGTGAACGTGCCGCTGCCAACCGACGTGGTGGTTGCTGAAATCACCGGCCCGATCGACGATTTTATGGCGTTCGTTAACGCCGCGACCCCAGTGGTTAAGAAAGTGGCTGACGTGGGCGACAACGACATGATTCTGGACGTAGGTCCGGAAACCGCTGCTCAGTTCGCTGACATGCTGAAAGCCTCCAAAACCATCCTGTGGAACGGCCCTGTGGGCGTGTTCGAAGTCGACAGCTTCGGCAAAGGCACCGAAGTACTGTCTAACGCCATTGCTGACAGCTCAGCGTTCTCCATCGCCGGCGGTGGTGATACTCTGGCGGCCATCGACAAATACGGTGTGGCAGACAAGATCTCCTATATCTCCACTGGCGGCGGTGCGTTCCTCGAATTCGTGGAAGGCAAAGTACTGCCAGCCGTAGCCGTTCTGGAAGAACGCGCTAAGTAATATTCGTGTCAGACATCGGGTGTCTGATGTCTGCATCTAACTTATTTAAACCGCGTCTGACGTCCAGCGTCTGACGTCAGACTTGCAAGGGGAAAAGCAATGGCATTAATCAGCATGCGTCAGATGCTGGATCACGCGGCCGAATTCGGCTACGGCGTACCAGCGTTCAACGTGAACAACCTGGAACAAATGCGCGCCATCATGGAAGCCGCCGACAAAACCGATTCTCCGGTGATTGTTCAGGCGTCTGCCGGTGCCCGTAAATACGCCGGTGCGCCTTTCCTGCGCCACCTGATTCTGGCGGCCATCGAAGAATTCCCGCACATTCCTGTGTGTATGCACCAGGACCACGGTACTTCTCCGGACGTATGTCAGCGTTCTATCCAGCTGGGCTTCAGCTCAGTAATGATGGACGGCTCTCTGGGTGAAGACGGCAAAACCCCGACTTCTTACGAATACAACGTGGACGTCACCCGTCGCACCGTCGACATGGCGCACGCCTGTGGAGTTTCCGTAGAAGGCGAACTGGGTTGCCTGGGTTCTCTGGAAACCGGTATGGCCGGTGAAGAAGACGGTATCGGTGCTGAAGGTACCCTGGATCACAGCCAGATGCTGACCGACCCGGAAGAAGCCGCTGACTTCGTGAAGAAAACCGGCGTTGATGCCCTGGCCATTGCCATCGGTACCAGCCACGGTGCTTACAAGTTCACCAAGCCGCCGACAGGCGACATTCTGGCCATCGACCGCATCAAAGAAATCCACAAGCGCATTCCGAACACCCACCTGGTAATGCACGGTTCTTCTTCTGTACCGCAGGAATGGCTGGCGATCATCAACCAGTATGGCGGCGACATCAAAGAAACCTACGGTGTACCGGTTGAAGAAATCGTCGAAGGCATCAAGTACGGTGTGCGTAAAGTAAACATCGATACCGACCTGCGTCTGGCGTCTACCGGTGCCATGCGTCGCATGATGGCCGAACACCCAAGCGAGTTCGACCCACGTAAATTCTTCGCCAAAACCGTCGAAGCCATGCGTGATATCTGTATCGCCCGTTACGAAGCCTTCGGTACCGCCGGTAATGCTTCCAAGATCAAACCGATCTCTCTGGAAGGCATGTACCAGCGTTACGCCCGTGGCGAGCTGGATGCAAAAATCGGCTGATCGGTTTTTGTGATGCAATAAAAAACCCGCTTCGGCGGGTTTTTTATTGGGTTTTATTATCCTTCGGCCACGCAGCACCAGCGCCTGCCGGTGTCTTTGTTGCAGATCATCCTCCGTCCTGTGTGAATCTGGGCGACGTCTGTGCCGGTTTGCTTTTCCTTAGCAACTTTCCTGCCTCAATGTAAGTTTTGCGTCAGCATTTGACGTTTCCCAGCAATTCTTTACCGCTTGTGTGTGGTGGTGAGCCGCCGGGTGTGAGACCTTAATGAGAATTAATCCGTCCTGGCGTTTTGCCCCCGGCGTTGCCGGTCTGGTGGCGTCAGGCTGTCGTTCTTTCCGGAGTTTCTCCTGTTATGTTGTCTGCCCCTCAAGTCCGCAGCCTGCCGTTGCTGCTGGCGGTTTTATTGTTGCCGGCCTGTGCGACCGTGCGTCCCGATGTGAATGCCCAGATGGCGGGTGTGAGTCCGGTGAGTGAAGACTGGCAGGCCAGTCTTCCGGCGGGCGTCAGCCAGAATGCGGATGCGTCGGTCAGTGAAAGCCATTCACTGGCGGGCTGGTGGCAGCAGCTGAATGATCCCTTGCTGAATCAGCTGGTGACGCTGACGCTGGTGAATAACCCGGATATGGCCACCGCCGCGCTGAATCATCGTCTGGCGTTGCTGCAGCTGGGTATTGCCGGCACCGATAATATTCCCGATGTGCGTGCCAGCGTCAGCGGTGGTCGTTCCGGTACCTCCGACAGCATGAGCAATTCCGCCAGTGCCGGTCTGAGCGCGTCGTGGGAAGTGGATTTATGGGGCACCATGAGCTCCGAAGAAAAATCCGCCCGTGCCGGCGTCGATCAGGCGGTGGCCGAACTGCGCGATGCTCAGGTCAGCCTGATCGCCCAGACCGCGTCGGCCTATACCAGCCTGCGTCTGGCGCAGCAGAATATCCGTGTGGCCACGGCCAGCATCGGTCTGCGTCAGGAAAGCTACGACCTGGCCAGGGCATCCTGGCAGGCAGGTCTGGGCACAGAGCTTGACGTCATGCAGGCCAAAACCCTGCTCGAGCAGAGCCGCGCCAATCTGCCGCAATATCAGCAGGCGCGCAGCGAAGCCATTAATCAGCTGCGCGTATTGGCGGGTGGCGAGCTCAACAGTCTGCTGCCGTCGCTGCAGGCCGATGCGGAATTACCGGCATTGCCGCAGCAGCTGGCATTAAGTCTGCCGGCCGAAACCCTGCGTCAGCGCCCGGATGTCAAAGCGAACGAATACGCATTAATTGCCCAGGGCGAAGCCGTAGTGCAGGCGCACAATCAGCGTTTCCCGACCTTTACCCTGACCGGCAATTTAAGCAGCAGCGGCACCAATATGGCCGATGTATTCAGCGCCGACAGTCTGGTGCGTTCGATTGCTGCCAGCATTTCTTACAGCCTGTTCGACAGCGGTGTGCTGAAAACCAACGAGCGCACCCAGCAGCTGAAATTTGAACAGGCCCTGCAAACCTACCGTACCAGTCTGCTGACCGCCCAGCAGGAAGTGGAAGATGCGCTGAGCACACTCGACGCGGCACAACAGCAGCAAACCTCGTATCAGCAGGCCGAAGCCTCTGCCCAGCTGGCCGAAGAGCTGGCGCGCATGCAGTACGACGCCGGCATGCTCGATTTTAATGACCTGCTGGATGCGCAGTCGGATCTGTTGTCGGCGCGTAATAACCGCGTGCAGAACGACGGTGCGTTATTGTCCGACTGGATCCAGTTGTACCGGGTCGCCGGTGGTGGCTGGCAAGCGCTCGCTGACGCGAATAATGCGCCGGACGCGGCCCATAACAAAACGGATAAAAAAACCCAGAACCATACACAGGAAACAGCCGGCGGACAGAAACAGATCTGACCGGCCGCTGATCCGCACCGATTATAAAAACGTAAAAATACCGATTTAAATATTAAACATCTGAGCACACAGAAACGAATTTCCGGGTAAAACCTTATGAATCAGAACGAACAACAGAAAGCCGAACAGCTGGGTCTGGTGAGCGCGCCTAAAAGCCGCAAAAAACTCTGGCTGGCAACCAGTGCCGCGCTGGTGCTGATTGTCGCCGGCGCCACCTGGGCGCTTATTCCGGGTGACGATCACAATAATCAGGTGTTTAAAACCGATGCCGTTACCCGTGGCAATCTGGCCGTAACGGTAACCGCTACCGGCAGCGTTGAACCGAAAGACGAAGTGGAAGTGAGTTCGGAATTGTCCGGCATCATGGCCGAGGTGCTGGTCGACTATAACGACCATGTGAAAAAAGGGCAGGCGCTGGCGCGTCTTGATACCACCACGTTAAAAGCCTCGGTGCTGGAAAAGAAAAGCTCGCTGAAATCCGCCAATGCCAGTGTGGCGCAGGCCAATGCCTCGCTGGAAGAAGCCAAACTGGATTACGCGCACTATCAGAAAGTGTGGGATTTAAGCGGCGGCAAACACCCGTCGCAACAAACGCTGGATTCCGCGCGCATCGCTGTAACCAAAGCCGAAGCGGCGGTGCTGGTGGCGGAAGCCTCGGTGGAAAAAGCCCAGGCTGATCTCGACTCGGCCGAAACCGATCTGGTGAAGGCCACACTGGTGTCACCGATTGACGGCATCGTATTAAGCAAAGATGTTGAGCCGGGTCAGACCATTGCGTCGTCGTATTCAGCGCCCACCTTATTCCTGCTGGCCGCCGACCTGAAAGACATGGAACTGCACGTGGATATCGACGAAGCCGATATCGCGTTAATTAAAACCGGTCAGAAAGCCAGCTTCTCGGTCGATGCGTGGAGCAACCGGAAATTCAGTGCCGAAATTACCCAGATCCGTCTGGCCAGCACCGACGACGACAGCTCCAGTTCCAGCGTGGTGTCGTACGAGACCATTCTGAAAGTGGATAACGACGATCTGGCGCTGCTGCCATCCATGACTGCCGTTACCGATATTGCGGTGAAATCCGCCGAAGATGTGCTCACCATTGCCAGTGCGGCGCTGCGTTATAAGCCGGAAATTCCGGGTGATGGCAACGCACCGGCAGAACGCGCCGGCAAGCCGGGCGGTATTTTCAGTGGTCTGATGCCGGGCCCGCGCCGTCAGGGGCAGAAGAAAAACGCCACCGAAGACACCAACGTGAATGGCTCGCTGGAAGGCCGTAAGGCCACCATCTGGGTGCTGCGTGATAACCGTCCGCAACCGGTCGAGGTCCGCACCGGTATCAGCGACGGTCTGCGCACCGAAATTGTGTCCGGTGAGCTGCAGGAAGGCGATCAGGTGATCATCGACGCTGTAAAGGTTAACGCGTAATGGACGCGCAGGAGACGCTAATCCGCTTTGCGGAAGTGACCAAATCTTACGGCAGCGGAGCCGCCCAGTTTCAGGCGCTGAAAGGGGTGGATTTCGAGGTACGCAAAGGCGAATTTGTATCCCTGATGGGCCCCAGTGGTTCGGGCAAATCGACGGTGATGAACATTCTCGGTTGCCTCGATGTGCTGACCAGCGGCGAATATTTTTTCCGTGGTGTACCGGTGTCCGAACTCGACCGCAACCAGCGCGCGCTGCTGCGCCGTAATCACATTGGCTTTGTGTTTCAGGGCTTTAATTTGCTGGCCAGAACCTCGGCCATGGAAAACGTCGAACTGCCCTTGGTGTACCGCGGTATGGGACGCAAAGAGCGCAATAAATTATCGATGGCGGCGCTGGAAAAAGTCGGTCTGGAAAAATGGGCGCATCACCATCCGTCGGAATTATCCGGCGGTCAGCAGCAGCGGGTCGCCATTGCCCGGGCGCTGGTGACCACGCCGTCGATTCTGCTGGCCGACGAACCGACCGGTAACCTCGACAGCGAACGCAGTCAGGAAATTATGCAGTTAATGTCAGAACTGAACCGCGAACAGAACCTCACCATTCTGATGGTGACCCACGAGCCGGATATGGCGGAATATTCGCAGCGCATTATTCATTTTGTCGACGGCCGTGTGGATGCCGCGCGTTCACGTCTGACCGGGAATTCCCATATGACAAAAGCAGGGGAGGTGCCGCATGCTGATTAATGCGTTAAAGCTCGCGCTGCAGCAAATCCGCCGCAACATTATGCGCTCGTTCCTGACCACGCTGGGCATCATTATTGGTGTGGCAGCGGTGATCACTATGGTGGCACTGGGTAACGGTGCCACTGCACAGGTGACGGCGCAGGTGTCCAGTCTGGGCACCAACCTGATGATGGTAAACCGCGGGCAGGGCTTTGGTCCGGGCCGCGACCGTGTGTCGGCACCGGCGTTTGAATTATCCGATGTCACCGCCATTCGGGGTGAGGTGGCGGGTATTAAAGCCATCGCGCCGGTGGGCAGCAGCTCGGTTACTCTGGTGCACGGCAATACCAGCTGGAGTTCCAACGTGCGCGGTACCGATAACGAATATCTGACCGCAGCCAACTGGACGCTGGCCGAAGGACGCAGTTTTTCCGATCTGGAATTAAGCAGTGGTTCGGCGGTGTGCATTGTCGGCCAGACCATTGTCAAAGAACTGTTCGCCGGTGAATCGCCGCTGGATCAGAAGATGCGCATCGAGCGCAATAACTGCGTGGTGATTGGCGTGCTCAAGGCCAAAGGCCAGACCAGTTTCGGTCAGGATCAGGACGATATCGTCATTGTGCCGCTGCAGAATTTCCAGCGTCGCATTGCCGGCAGTCAGGATGTGCACCAGATTTATATTTCGCTGGAAGACGGGGTCGATTCCGATCATGTGGAAAAGCGTCTGACCAGTCTGCTGCGCCTGCGCCGCAATATCGCCAGCAACGAAAGCGATAACTTTAATATTTTTAATACCACCGAACTGGCGGAAACCCTGACCAGCACCACCCAGACCATGACGGGTCTGCTCGGTGCCGTGGCCGGCGTGAGTCTGCTGGTGGGCGGTATCGGCATTATGAATATTATGCTGGTGTCGGTGACCGAGCGGACACGCGAAATTGGTATCCGCCTGGCCATTGGCGCACTGGAGCACGAGGTTTTGCTGCAGTTTCTGGTCGAAGCCGTGGTGCTGTCGTCGCTCGGCGGGCTGATCGGTATTCTGCTGGCGCTGGGGCTCTCATGGGGGCTAGCGCTGCTGATGTCGATGCCGTTTATTTTTGATCTGAGCATCAGTGTGGCGGCGTTCGTGTTCTCGGCGGCGGTGGGTGTGGTGTTCGGTTTTGTTCCGGCGCGCCGCGCGGCAAGACTGAATCCGATCGAAGCCCTGCGTCACGAATAAGCGCCGGGCTGTTGATGACCAGAGATGCTGGTCGCCTGCAACGGCAAGCCTGCAACGGCAAGCCTGTAAAGCCATCAGCACAATGACGCGGATAAATGATTACTCCGCGTCATTAATTCCACCAATTTTAAAAGACTGAAGGTTTCAGCAGCGGTAATCAGCCGCTGCGAGACACTAATGCCCGCCAGAAAACCCGCCAGTAAAACCCGTCTGAAACGCAGCGATTCTTGTCGCCTGCTAATGATATAGAACTCTGTAAAGTGCCCGTTCGGGTATCCAAAAAAGCCGCCAGATTCACCGTGCGGGACACTTGTAAAATAATCTGCGAACAATCAGGCCAAGTGCTCTGACGGCGGTTGTCAGTCAGGCGTTGTCCTTATTAATCTGCGCCCGTCAGGTCGTTTAACGCGACTGAAAACAAACATAAAAAAGACAGCGTGGTGCTGAAATTCCTGTCACGGCACTGTGACAGGAATGACATTCAACTGTCATTGCCTGCGGGCATGGTGGCGCCACACTCACTGACGGAAGGGATCAATAATGAAACACACTCTGGCTCTTTCCCTGAGCGCGGCGCTGGCTCTTTCAGCCGTTAACGCACAGGCATTCACACAACCGACTCACAAACGCATCGTCATCGACGCCATCAACTACATGGCGGCGCATCCGGACACCACTCAGTACAACAAGCTGGCCGCGGCTGCTCAGGCATCCGGTTACACCATGGCACAGTTTGCTGAAGTACTGGGTCAGGGTGCCTACGACGTGGACGACTTCGCCGACACCTTTATCTGCGGCGCCGTGACCGGTGACTGCGTCGAAGCGCCTGTGTGGGGCGCTGGTTCCTCCATCGTGAAATACACTTCGTACTGGCACTTCCAGAACCACACCCGTGGTGCGGACGCGCATGGCAACGATCTGGGTGGTTACAATTACGACCTGCTGACCGTCTGGGGCGCTGTGGATAATCTGGCCGCTACCTGGCTGGTGGGCGATCACCTCGACGACGGCAAAGGCGGCATGACCGGCTGGTGTTTCTTCTGGTCGTGCTCGGAAGATTCTGAATACAACACCTACGGCATTACCGAAGCCAACTACCGTCAGGGCAGTTCTTCCAATAAAAACATGTACGCCGATTTCGAAAAAATGCCGTTCCAGCCGATCGATAACCTCGGCCAGCACTGGTACAACGAATTCTGGAAAAAACCAACGGCGCAGACCTTAGGTTTTGTGCTGCACACCACCGATCTGCTGCAGCCGCACCATACCTGGACCACCTCTGACCTGAATCACTCAGGCTGGGAAGGCTGGGTAGAAGACAATTACTCTGCCCTGGATCTGAGCAACGATTCGCTGGTGACCGCGGCCATCAACGATTTCACACCTGTGTCTTCGTCTACCCACGACATTCGTCCGCTGCTGACTCAGGGTGGTTCCATTTCTTACAGTCAGGGTGGCATCGTGCTGAGCAGCACCTCTGCGTCTGACCGTGAACAGGTAGCGAAAATTGTGATCCCGCATGCCATTGCCATGACTGTGCATGTACTGAATCACGCCGCTGACCGTTTCTGATTTTCTTTGTGGTGATTGCACCCGGCAGGCATGGGACTGCCGGGTGCCTTTTTTATTTTACGCCCGAACAAATTTCATAAAATAATTCCGTTTTTTTAAGGAATTAGTCCGGTTCTTTATGTCGTCACTTTCGTTTCTGTATGGGACACATCGTATGCGCCAATTTCTGATGTCTCTGTTGATGCCGCTGGCCTTAGCCGCTGCGCTGGTGCCACAGGCCAATGCCAGTGTGCAGTATTCTCTGGACGACGAGCAGCAGATTGCCCGTCTGCACGACCTGACCCTGAGCCGGCAGCTGCTGGATATTTTTCTCAGCAAACAAAAGAAAGCGGCCGCGGCCAGCGGCAAGCAGCCGACCTTGCAGCTGATTCTGCAGCAATTACTCGATGACGCGCTGATGGCCGAACACGCCCGCAGCCTGATGACGGCCGACGAACTGGCACCGGCCAGCCGGGTCGGCTTCGCCCCGGAGGTTGAGCGTCATAATCAGCTGGTGTCTTTGCTGCGCGGTTATTTTAACGACGCCATTCTGGCGTCAGTGCAGCAATTACCCGGACAAAACTTCTCGTCGCTGGTGCAGTGGAATAGCGCACTGGACGCCGCCTGGCTGAATCAGAATTTTGCGCTGAAGCCCGGCCTGACCATCGACATGACCGACGAACAGCGCACACTGGCAGCACAAACCCCTGTGCTCAGCACTGAGCTGGCCGACGGCGGTAACGTCACGCTGCTCGACATCATGCAGCGCCAGAATGTGCAGGGCCGTCTGGCACTGTTAAGCGGTAATCTGGAATACCTGCAGGATCAGACCCGCCAGTACGTCGGCGGTTTGTATGTTTTGCACTGGTCGCGCCAGCAGCTGGGCGCTGCCGACTGGCAAACCCTGCAACAGATTCTGGTGAATCAGCAGCAGCGCCAGCGCCTGCTGGAGCACATGGGTATTTACGCCGATATTCACGATGATAATCCGGCCCTGCGCGCCCGCGCGGGAGCTATTCCGCAGGCGCGTCTGAACAAAGCCTGGGAGCATCACAAAGACGATTTTCGTGTGGTCGAAAAAGTCCGCGCCCGTCATGTGCAGGTCGCCACGCAAGAACTGGCCGATCAGGTGGTGGCCGAGCTGAAAAATGGCCTGTCGTTTGAAGACGCCATCAGCCGCTATTCGCAGGCGGCCGATAAACAGTCCGGCGGTGCACTGGGTTGGCTGAAACGGGGCGAACAGGATCATGCCTGGCTGCATTCGGTGGCCTTTATTCAGCCAATCGGCAAACCGTCGGCGGCCTTCCGTTCACCGGAAATCAACGGCGTTGTGGTGTACGAAATTCTGCACATCGACGAGCGCATTGAAGGCTATCTGCCCGTGACCGATGCCGGCGTGCGTTATGAGCTGGCGCATGAGCTGGCGCGCGAAGATCTGCAGCAGGAACTGAAAGACCTGCAGGTGGCCCTGCGTGAGAAAGCAGCTATTCAGTTAAATCGCCGTCTGCAACCGGCGGCGGCTGGAATTTAAGCCTATGAAAAAATCCATGGTTGCTGTGGCAGGTGTGGTGGCCGTCGTGGCGGTGGCCCTGCTGCAACAGACGGATGTGCGGATTCTGTCGGGTGATGCAACGCCTGAAGACGGCGCAGCCGACAACAGCCGCCGCGTTCCTCTGATGGCGGCGTCGGTCACGGTGGCCGCCAACAGTGCAGGTGATGCGCAGGCTTCGCCGCCGGATCTGGATAACACCGAACTCGAAGCCTGGCTGCCGCGCCTGAACAGCGACGCCATCGCCAGCATGGCACAGGCCCGTTTGCAGGGCGATGCGCGCACGCCGCCGCTGTCGGCACCGGCCACGCGGGTAATGCCAACGGCGGCGGAACTGGCCGACGAAGAGCTGTATCAGAAATACGAAATGCGCCAGGAAAAGCGTGTGTTCCGCGCCTTTGTTGAGGCCAGCCAACAGAAAGTGGCGGTGATTCAGTCGTACATCGATCAGGCGGAAGCAGGGGGCATTTCAGAAGAAGAAGTGGCGTTCGCCAAAGAAAAAATCCGCAGCATTCAGGCCATGGCCGACAAACTGCAGCAGGATAATCCGGACTTAATGAATGCGGAGTATCAGCCGCAGGAGAGCTGGTTACCTGCGGCTGACTGAATAATTACTCAGCGCTTATTCGTCGTTATCGTTCAGTTCAACACGACCCGGCAGCAGCGAGTTCATAATAATCGCCGCCAGACCGCTGACCGTAATGGCCGAGCTGAAAACGTTCTGTACCATTTTCGGCATTTCTTTCAGTAAATCCGGCACCGCCGCAATACCCAGTCCCAGACCGAACGACACGGCCATGATCAGCATGCTGCGACGGTCGAGTTCCACCGTTGCCAGAATGCGGATGCCCGCGGCGGCCACAGTCCCGAACATCACCAGCGTGGCGCCGCCCAATACCGGTTTCGGTAATTGCTGGAAAATACCGCCAATGACCGGGAACAGGCCCAGCACAATCAGAATGCCGGCAATCCAGAAGGCGACGTAACGGCTGGCGATACCGGTCAGCTGGATCACGCCGTTGTTCTGGCTGAAGGTGGTATTCGGGAAGGTGTTGAATACCGCCGCCAGCATCGAGTTCACGCCGTCGGCAAAAACACCGCCTTTAATGCGCTGACGGTACAGGTCGCCGGTGATGGGCTCTTTCGACACCATGGAGGTGGCGGTCAGGTCGCCGGACGATTCAATGGCCGTGATCAGGTAAATCAGCGCCACCGGAATAAAGGCTTCGATATCAAAGCTGAAACCGTATTTAAACGGTACCGGCAGGGCCAGCCAGTCCATGCTGGACAGACCGGAAAAATTCACTTTGCCCATCATCATGGCGGCAATAAAACCAATCACCAGACCGATGAAAATTGCACTCGAACGTACGAAAGCATTTTTGCTCTGGTTCAGCACTACAATCAGTACCAGCACGCTGCCGCCCAGACCTAAATTCACCAGGCTGCCGAAATCCGCTGCTTTAAAACCGCCGCCCAGATCGGTAATGCCGACCTTAATCAGGCTCAGACCGATGGCGGTGATCACGATGCCGGTCACCAGCGGGTTAATAAAGGCTTTCAGCTTGTGCAGAAACTGGCTCAGGCCGATTTCGATAAACGCCCCGAGAAAACACACGCCGAAAATCAGGCTGAGAATTTCATCGGGACCGCCGCCTTTGCCTTTGGCAATAAAGCCCGCCGCCAGAATGGAACTTAAAAAGGCAAAGCTGGTGCCCTGAATGGCCATCAGTCCGGAGCCGACCGGGCCGATTTTTTTCGCCTGAATAAAGGTGGCTACGCCGGACACAATCAGCGACATGCTGATCAGGTAAGGAATTTCACTGCCGAGCCCCAGTACGCCACCGATGATCAGCGTTGGGGTGATGATGCCAACAAAACTCGCCAGCATGTGCTGCACGGCGGCCAGAAAGGCGGCGGCAACCGGCGGTTTATCGTTGAGGCCGTACAACAGCTCCGGGCTGTTGGCAGAAGTGTCAGACATACAGATTCTCCGTCAGGGGGCTTGGCCCATTTTCTGTCAGGGGCCTGGCCCTTTTGGTCAGAGGAGCGAAGCCCCTCTGCTGCGCACACTCATGATGCACGTTCAGGGTAAAAGCAGGATTGCTGAGCGGATTAAGCAAAAAGCTGACCAGTCGGTTAGAAATGACCGAAATTAAATTCAGGGGAAGCGCGATAACCCTTTGATTTCCCTACTTTCAGCGCGATCGGGCCGGAGGCGGGATAAATCTGACCGCTATAGTCAGAGCCCGCGAAGTGGACAAAGGTGGGTAGAAAAGCCCCAATACAGTGCCTGTGGGCATTATTGGGGCATTCAGGTAGCACTGTGATCAGCCGACGCGGAAGGCCTGCAGGCTGCGTTCCTGTTCGCCGGCCAGTGTCGCCAGGGTGTGGCTGAGCTGCTCGGTGTTCAGCGCCTTGTCGGCGGTGGTGCGGCATTGCGCCATCACCTGATCGGACTGGCTCTGGATCTTCTGGCTGGTCTGCAATTGCTCGCCGGTCAGGCTCTGTACCTGCTGGCTGTTCTGTTGCAGCGCCCGCACGGCCTGACGGATATCGCTGAGCGACTGACCGGCTTCCTGCGCGCGCTCAACCATATAGGCACTGAGGGTGGTTAAGGCTTCGAGACCGGCGGCGGTATCCGACGCGCCCTGCTGAATGTTTTCGACCAGTTGCTGAATTTCGCGCGTGGAGTCGGCGGTGCGCTGCGCCAGTGTGCGCACTTCGTCGGCGACTACGGCAAAGCCACGGCCGTGTTCGCCAGCCCGGGCCGCTTCAATGGCGGCGTTCAGGGCCAGCAGGTTGGTCTGCGCGGCGATGTTGCTGATCACGTCGAGCACAGTGCCGATATGGCCCGAGTGTTCGAGCAGCGAGCGGGCGTTATCGACCGAGCTGTGAATCTGGCCGCTCGACTGGCTGATGGCCTCGACCACCTCTTTCACTTTCTGATCGCCGACACCGACCAGAGCGGTGGCTTTGATGGTCTGTTCGCTGGCGGCGTCGGAGGCGTTGCGCACTTCCAGTGAGGCGGCAAAGACGCGGCTGATTTCCTGGTTGGTGTTGTCCATGGCCTGCACCTGCTCGCGCGCCACGGCGCCGGTGGCCAGCGCCAGCGCCAGTAACTCGCTGCCGGTTTCGTTCACCTGCCGGCCGCTGTGCTGAATATCGCGCAGGGTGGCGGCAATGGCTTCCATCATGTTGTTAAAGGCACGCGCCAGCTCGCCCAGCTCATCCGGACTCTGGTGGGTAATGCGCAGGGTTAAGTCACGCTGTCGCTCGACGTCGATCACCTGATTGCGGATGGTGCGCAGCGGGGTCAGGATTTTGCGGTAACCGGCAAAGCCCAGCATGGCCATGATGCCGATGGTCACCAGCGACAGCAGGGCGATGCGCTGAATCGCCGCGCGGGTGGCGCTCTGGGCATCGGCTTTGCCTTCGTCGGCCAGCGTGGTCTGGATAGACACCAGCTGATCGATCAGGGTCAGCATGGGGGTGAGCTGCGGGTACAGATCCATATCGATATAGCCGCCCATGCTGTACGACTCGTGTTCGGCCACATAACCCTGCAGCTTTTCGATGACGGCCAGCGCTTGCTGTGGTGCATCGGCGGCGTTGGCAATGGCCGTCTGCTCGGCGGCGGACAGATCGGCGCTGAGGTAGGTCTGCCAGTCTTGTTCAATGCGGCTGCGGGCTTTACTCAGTTGCGCGGCGGCGTCGTTCCACATCAGCATCTGCGCGCGGCTCTGGTGAGCCACGTCGACCACATCGGCGGCGTAGGTGCGGCTGATGCCGGTCAGCAGCCGTACCGGCGTAATGCGCTGATCAAACAGGTTGGTGGCGTTGCCCACAATGCCGGGCATGACCTGCCAGATGTACAGCAGGATCACACTGGCCAGCATGGCCGGTAACGCGGCCATCAGAATTAAGCGGTGTCGGATGCGCATGGTGCCTTGGGTCTCTTTTTCTGAGCTTTAAAGATAGATGTCGTGAGCAGGCGTTTTAGGCGCGAAATATGAAGTTTTTGTGACAATGCAGAGGGCGGCTACAAAAGGCCAACAGCTGGAAAAAGGTCGTTACGTTTGCCCGATATTCTGGCGCCGTAACTGGCAAGCGTGCGGCAGACCGTGGCCGGGCAGGGTCAGGGTCTGCGTTGTTGTGCTGCGTAGTCGGCCTGAATTGTCGGCCAGGCCAATCAGCGACTGCCGGGCTCTTCGGTGGCTGGGTTGGCCGGCTGGCTGAAGCGGTACCAGTCAACATGACGGGTCAGCAACATAAAGAGACTGAGCAAGGTAAATATCAGGATCGAGCCCATCAACAGGGCGAAGTCTTCTGACGACAGCAGGCCGTAGAGCATGATGTACAGCAGCATAAGCCCGCAGGCAAAACCCAGCGTATTTTTCAGGTTGCGCAGAATGGCGGCCAGATAGGTGCTGATCACGGCGACGCAGGCGGTGGCTGCGATGATGTATGCCGTGATAAACGCAATGTGTTCCGACAGCGAAATCAGCAGCAGATAGAACAGGGCCAGCGATAAACCGACCAGACCATACTGGATGGGGTGAATCTGTAGGGATTTCAGAACTTCAAACAAAAAGAAGCCGCCAAAAATCAGCACCACAAACATCAGCGCGTATTTCATGGCTCTGTGGGTTTTCACATACTGATTAACAGGATCAATCAGACTGACGCCAAAGTTGAGCGACTGAAGCGCCTGGCATTCGCCCTGACGGAGGCAGTTGCTGAAGGTTTCATTGACGTTGGTGGCAAACAGGCTGGTCTGCCATTCGGCCTCAAATCCCTGTTCATGAATGTCCGATTTTATTGGCAGGAAATTGCCGGTAAAGCTCGGGTGTGGCCAGTCGGCCTGCAGGCGGACGCTGCTGTTTTTACCGGTTGGGGTTACATAAAACTGTCCGGTTCCCTGTAATTTAAGTGGCAGCGACAGCTGCAGTTTCTGTGCTTTGCTGCTGTCCAGGCCGGTCAGTTGTGCATGCACACCATCACCGAGATTCTTAACCCGGCTGCCGGGTTCTAAGCGGTATTCCCGGTTATTCACCTGCAGATGAAATGAGTCGCGGATACCGCGGATGTCGTTAATGCCCAACGCCAGATAGGGTGTGTCGAAATGGTAGCTGGCAAGGTCATGCCGGATGCCGTAATCGGCGGGAAGGTTGTATTCCGCCGTAATTTGCGTGTCTGCCTGATACAGGCGGGCGGCGTAAATACCGCGATAGCGTAATTCGCTGGTCAGCTGACCATTGAGCTGAAAATGCTCCGGCAAGAAATACAGGGCATCGTGGATCACCTGCGTGCGTTCGGTCATTTTGCGGTTGCTGTCAAACTCCTGAATTATCTGTGTGCGCTGGAAAGGAACAACCAGCACTGGGCCGGTTACGGTCTGGCTGTAACTGGCGCTGCGGGCGATGTCGTTGGCCACCGCTTCACTGTAGTGTTTTCGTTCGTCCACAGTGCTGCGGATCATGGTTAAAGGAATCATCAGCAGCAGCATCAGACTGCCAATAGTGACTAGCTTAATAAGTAAAGTGCGCACGGTATTCTCCTGTCCGGTAGTGAGCAGAAGCAGTGTGCGTTGACGATATGGAGTTTGTATGGAGGTGCTGTGCAGATTTGGTGCAGATTCTGTGGTCAGGCGGGCCAGTGCAGGGTTGCCCGTACGCCGCCGGCAGCATTGCAGATAATCAGCTGTCCATGATGCAGAGCCATGACTTCCTGTACCAGGCTAAGCCCCAGCCCACTGCTTTTTTTACCGCTGTCGGGTCTGGGTAATGAATAAAAACGCTCGCTCAGACGCGGCAGTGCAAACTGGTCAATGGCCGGTCCCTGATTAAACAGGTGAATGTTTTGTCCGCCGGCATCAACCTCAGTGCTGAGATGAATTTCGCCCTGTTGCGGGGTGAAATCCAGTGCGTTGTCGAATAAATTCGATAACGCCTGGCGCAGCAGAAAATAGTCTCCGTGCAGCTGAAGCCCGGGTGTTTTCCTGATCAGGCGGATGTTTTTCTGCATCAGCCGGGCACTGTATGCGGCACACACATCGTTCAGCAGTTGCTGATCATCAATGGCCTGATCTTCGCGCAGCACCTGCTGCTGCTCCAGCTGAGACAGTTGCAGTAATTTTTCTGTCAGCTGCAGCAGGCGCTGGCTGTCGTTTTCAATGTGGGTCAGAAATTTTGTGCGGGTGGAATCCGGCATGGGGCTTTGCAGAAGCTCTGCTGCCGCGCGGATACCGGTAATTGGGCTTTTTAATTCGTGCGTCAGGGTCTGAACATAGCGCTCAATGTAGGCTTTGCCATCCAGTTGCTCGCGCATGGATTCCAGCGCTTCACCGAGCTGACGCAATTCGTGACTGGGGGAGCGTGGCAGCACAGCTTTCTGGTTCTGACTGACGTTTATTGCGTATTCGCGCAAACGCCTCAGTTCACGGCTGAGCCACCAGGAAAACAGGCCGCCACCCAATAATCCTGCCAGCAGGACTGCCAGCGTCAGGCCGGTTAAACGCTGGCGGATGTAATCGACATAGGGCTTAAGTGTGCTGGTGGATTTGCCGACGGACACAACGCCAATTAATTCGTCGCCATTGCGGATGGGCGCGGCGACATACATTACGCTGAAGGCCGGATTATCGTCGCTGCTGGAGCGGGCACCATACTGACCGCGCAGGGTCAGGTAGACGTCGTTCCAGCGCGAATAATCCTCACCTGTGGCCCGGCCATCGGAGTCCAGCAGAACAATACCGGCGGCATCGGTTACGTAGACGCGGTTGTAAACCGCCGATTTCTGCACATCACCGATTTTTGCTGCCGGGTTACGCTGGCCGTAAGCGTTCAGGATGCTGAGAATATCCACAGAGCGGAGCCGGTTTTCCAGCAGGGGCTGGCGCAGAAACTCGGCCAGCAGGTTGGCGGTATCCACCAGATTTTCTTCGGTTGCCTGGCTGACGGCGGGTTTTATTTCTTCCCGGATAATATGCAGGATGGCGTAACTGCATAAAGCGACAAAGACAATATACGCAATAAATATCCGCTGACTGAGCGACATCAGTTATTGCTCTGGCTGGCATGAATAACCGAAACCCCGGTGGGTTTTTATCGGTTTTTCATGGGCTGAAATACTCGCCAGTTTGGCGCGCAGACTCTTAATATGGCTGTCGATGCTGCGTTCGTAATTGGCGTCGGCAGAAATGCCGGCGGCGTTCAGTAATTGCTCGCGGCTGAACACCTGACCGGGGCGGGTCAGCAGCGTTGCCAGAATCTGGTATTCCAGCCGGGTCAGGGGTAATGGCTGGCCATAAAAGGCGATGGTTTTGCTCTGATCATTCAGACTGAAGGCTTTTTGCGCGGGGTTTTCTGCTGCCACCGCTACGGCAGGTTGAGGTGCGCTGCGCTTTAAAATCGCCTTAACCCGGGCGGCGACTTCACGCGGACTGAAAGGCTTGGTGACGTAATCGTCGGCGCCAATTTCCAGCCCAAGAATACGGTCAATTTCGTCACTGCGGGCGGTAAGAAAAACCAGCGGAATATCCGAGAAACGCCGCAATTGTTTGCAGGCTTCGAGGCCGGTCATATCCGGCAGACCAATATCCATGATGACTAAGGCGGTCTGTGGATATTCCTGCAGATAGTTCAGGGCGCGGCCGGCCTGACTTTCACAATGGGTGGTAAACCCCTCGTTCTGCAACACGAACTGCAGGCTGTCAGCGATGGATGATTCATCTTCAACAACCAGAACGTGGGGTTTGGCCTGCACCATATTCAGTGGTTCCTTGTCAGTGGTTCCTTGCAGTTTCCTGAATACGCTGCACCATAGCGCGCAGACCATTGCCGCGGGTCGGGCTCAGGTGTTTCACCAGATCGATCTGGGCGAAATAACCGTCGATATCAAACGCCAGAATCTCGGCCGGGGTTTTGTTGTTGAACGCGGTCAGCACCACGCCCAGCAGACCGCGCACGATGTGAGCGTCGGAGTCGGCTTCGAACATCAGTTTGCCGTTTTCCTCAGCGCTGTCGATCCACACCTGACTCTGGCAACCGCGCAGCAGGTACTGCTCGGTTTTTTTCTCATCGGCCATGGCCGGTAATTGTTTGCCCAGGTCGATGATGTATTTGTAGCGCTCTTCCCAGTCGTCGAAAAAACTCAGGGTATCGAGAATATCGTCGGTGGTAATGGAGGTTCCGAACGGGTTGGCATTCACACTCATGGACTTCTCCTTACAGGCTTTCGACGTAAGCACGGATGCGGTGCGCCGCTTCCACGCATTCATCCACGCCGGCCACTAACGCCATGCGCACGCGGTTTTTGCCGGGGTTAATACCGTCGACGGTGCGCGATAAATACGAACCCGGCAGCACGGTCACGTTCTGTTGAGCGAACAGTTGCTGGGCAAAGGTTTCGTCATCGACCGGGGTTTCGACCCACAGGTAGAAACCAGCGTCGGTCTGCTCAACCGGTAATACCGGACTTAAAATCTCGATCACGCGGCGGAATTTTTCGCTGTAATAGGTGCGGTTCTGCTCGACGTGTTGTTCGTCGTTCCAGGCGGCGATGCTGGCCATCTGGGTTTGTACCGGCATGGCACAGCCGTGGTAGGTACGGAACAGCAGGAAGGGCTTCAGCAGCGCGGCGTCACCGGCAACAAAACCCGAGCGCAGACCCGGCAGGTTGGAGCGCTTGGACAGCGAGTGGAACACCACGCAGTTTTTGTAATCGTGACGGCCCAGTTTTTCACAGGCTTCGAGCAGGCCCATCGGCGCGTCTTTGCCGTCGACGTAAATTTCGGAGTAGCACTCGTCGCTGGCCAGAATAAAGTCGTGTTTATCGGCCAGCTCAATCAGCTGTTTAAAATCGTCAAAATTCAGTGTGGCACCGGTCGGGTTGCCCGGGGTGCAGATGTACAGCAGCTGGCAGTCTTCCCATACCTGCGCCGGAACTGCACTGTAATCCGGGTTAAAACCGTTTTCCGCCAGACACGGCAGGAAATGCGGGGTGGCGCCGGCCAGATACGCCGCGCCTTCGTAAATCTGGTAAAACGGATTCGGGCTCACCACCAGCGGGTTGGCGGCGCTGCGGTCGACGACGGCCTGAGCAAAGGCAAACAGGGCTTCGCGCGTACCGGTAACCGGAATGACCTGCGTGGCGGCATCGACCTGACTCAGCTTAAAGCGGCGCTTCAGCCAGCTGGCGATGGTTTCGTTCAGCTCGGGCAGACCTTTGGTGGTCGGGTAGTTTTCCAGACTGGCGATGCTGTCGATCAGCGCCTGCTGCACAAATTCCGGTGACGGGTGCTTGGGCTCGCCGATGGACAGGGCAATGTGCGGCAGGGCTGGGTTGGCGGTGACCGCGCCTTTCAGACGCGCCAGTTTTTCAAACGGATAAGGCTGTAACTTGCTCAGATCAGGGTTCATACCGCACCACAGGTCGATTCAGAGTTTTGCATGCTCACCGGCATGCTGCGCAATGGCGCGCAGTATACCAGCCTGAGGCGCCGGGTTCAGCGCGGGCTTGATTCTGTGCGTACGGAAGGCGCTATGGCTCCGGAGTGGATACCAGCCTGAGGCGCCGGGTTCAGCGCGGGCTTAATCGAGGGGCGGACGGGTATACCTGAGCCGGCAACAAGTCGCTACTGTTCAAGTACAGGCCACTCGCCCTAGACTGAGTAACAGGCCTGATGTGAGGGCTGTCGCTGGAGTAGTCATGAATCCGCACGTTACACCGCAAGGCAACCACGAGGCGCCGGACATCAGCCAGGGGCTCAGCACCCTGTTCAACAGTCTGGACACCTACGTCTTTATCAAAGACCCGCAGGGTTGCTACGTGTATGTGAATCAGGCCGTGTGCGAACTGTTCCGCCGGCCGCTGGCCGACATTCTCGGCAAGGACGACAGCCACTTCTTTAACACCGATTTTGCCGACATCCAGAGCAACGACCGCAAAGTGCTGGGCAGTCAGATCGAAGTGCAGGACGAAGAAAAAGCCCAACTGCTGCACGAAGACAAACCGCGCTACTTCTGGGCCATCAAGATTCCGCTGCGCGATGGTCAGGGAAAGGTGAACGGTGTGATCGGCATTTCCACCGAAATCACCGACCGTGTGCGCCATACCCGCGAGAGCATCGACCGCAACGCACTGCTGCAAACGGTGCTGACCCATGTCGACGCGTACATCTTTATGAAAGACCACGACGGTAAGTACCTGTACGCGAACCGCAAGGTCGAAGAACTGTACGGCCTGCCGCTGCAGGACATCGTCGGCCGCACCGATTTCGAGGTGTTGCCCGAAGAGGTGGCGCAGCGGCTGGTGGCCGTCGACCAGCAGGTGAAAGCCTCCGGCGAGCGTATTGCGCAGGAAGAGGTGGTGTTTGCTCCGGATGGCGGCAAACACCATTTCTGGGCAGTGAAAATGCCGATCTCTCTGCCCGGCAACGAGCAGGCCCTGATTGGCTTTGCCTCCGACATTACCGAACTGCGCAGGCTGAAGGCCGACGTCGAACAGTCGCGCACCACAGACCCGGTTACCGGACTCGGCAACCGCAGCCATTTCGGAGATACGCTGGCCTTGTGTATTGCCCACGCCGGTGAACAACGCACCCGGCTGGCGGTGGTATCCCTCGACCTCGATCACTTCAAATACCTGAACAACACCCTGGGCCGTGAAGCCGGCGATCAGGCGTTGTTTGAAGTGGGCCAGCGGTTGCAACGGCTGGCGCCCACCGGCAGTTACATCGCGCGGGTGGCCAGTAACCAGTTCGCCCTGATCCTCACCAATGTGCAGAGCGCGGCGGCGGTGGCGTCTAAGGTTGACCGCATCCGCGAGGCCCTGACCGCGCCGATGGACGTCGGCCCACGCCCTTGTCTGCTGACCGCCAGTCTCGGCATCAGTCTGTACCCGGACGATGGCCGCGGCGCCAGTGCCCTGATCGCGGCGGCGGAATCGGCCATGTACCACGCCAAAGAAAAGGGCCGTAATCAGCAGCAGTTTTTCTCGGCCGAGCTGAAAACTCAGGTGAGCGAGCGGCTGGAACTGGAGCAGGACTTACACAACGCGCTGGGTAAGCAGGAATTCGAGCTGTATTTCCAGCCTCAGGTCGACGCCCAGACGCTGCGGCCGGTGGGCGTTGAAGCCCTGATCCGCTGGCATCGTCCCGGCCACGGGCTGGTGTCGCCGGCGGTGTTTATCGAGCTGGCGGAGCAGACCGGTGAGATTCTTAACATAGGTGCCTGGGTGACAGAGCAGGCCTGCCGCCAGATCAGTGCCTGGAGCGCAATCGGGCTTGGGCATATTTCGGTGGCGGTGAACCTGTGTCCGAGTCAGCTGATGCGGCCGGATTTTACCGACGAAATCGCCGCCATGAAGGCGCGCTATCACATTCAGCCCGGCCAGCTGCACATGGAGATTACCGAATCCATGATGATCGAAGACCCGGAATTCGCCATCGGCCAGTTACAGGCACTGAAGGATTCCGGCATTGATCTGGCGATGGACGATTTTGGTTCCGGCTACAGCTCGATGAGTTACCTCAAGCGTTTGCCGGTGGATATCCTCAAGCTCGACCGCAGCTTTGTCAGCCCGCTGGCCGAGAGCGAAATCGACCGCGACATCAGCGACGGTATCATCGCGCTGGCGCGCAAGCTGGGGTTAAAAACCGTGGCGGAAGGGGTAGAGACAGAGGCGCAGGCCGGGATTCTGCGCGCCATGAACTGCTCGATTCTGCAGGGCTATCTGTACGGGCGGCCGATGCCGGCCGCCGATATCACCGACTACCTGCTGGCAAACGCCGCACACTAGCGGCACGCACTCAGCCCCGCTCAGTGGTGGTAGTGCTTGTGGTTCTGGTAGGTGTCCGGGTCGTAGTGGTCGTAGGCGGCCTGACGCATGACGGTCGCCACCACGCGGTAGGTTTCCGTCCAGGCTTCTTTCACGTCATCTGTGTAGGCATCGGCCAGACCGGTTTTCAGCGCGTAGAGCAGGGCGTTGCCCACCGGGGTGTAGTCGTCCACCTTCACGCCGTAATCCAGATGCTTCACGGCCATCTGCTGCAGCACGGGCACCAGCTTGTCGAGGTTATCCAGCGTCGCCACCGCCAGCTTGAGTGCCGCCATGAGTTTGCGGCCCTGCTGTTTCATATCGCCTTTGAACAGCGCTTTCAGCGACGGGTCATACTCAAACAGTTTGCCGTAGAACAGCTCGGCGGCGGTGTCGGCGATGGGTTCGACGGCGGCAAAGGTTTCGCGCACCAGCTGCTTTTGTTTTTCCGTGATCATGCGTGGCGTCCTGCAAAAGAAAGGTCGGTTCTTCCGAGTGTAGAAGGCCGCTGGCGGTCGGCAATGGACATGGCCCGTCCTGTCTGGCCGGAGTGATGGAATCTGGCGCATTTCTACGTCTTTCGGCCGGTTTCATCTCTTTATAATGCCGCGTTTCCGGCACGTTCGTGCCGGCTTTGACCGGGCGTTCTTAGCGTAGCGGGTTTGACGAAGCCGCCAGTGCCCACCATAGTAAATTGCAGACAGTGTTCAGGTAGCAGGCCGTGTTCTATGTTCGGAAAGGGCTGATTTTTCTGCTGCTGTGGCTGGGCTTGGGGGCCGGGTCACAGGTGATGGCAGAGACGGACTACATAGCCCGGGATGGCGAACTGGATCTGGCTGGCTGGCCTGACGAGCGTCCTGTTCTTCTGGCTGGCGAATGGCGTTTTGGCTGGGCCACGCTGGCCGAAGACGGCGAAGCCGAACGTCTGCAGGATCGCTTTACGCTTCCCTCTACCTGGGATGGCAACGGCCAACACGAAACGCCCTACCCGGGTCAGGGCTTTGCCACCTTTTCGCTGACCATCCGCAACGTTCCTCCCGGCCAGTGGGCCATGATGATTCCCGACCTGTCGAGCAGCTACCGCCTGATGATCGACGGCGAATGGGAGGCCGGTGGCGGCACGGTGGCGGCGAACCCCCGCGACTATGTGCCGTACCACGGTATTCACTGGCTTGATCTCGAGCGCCGCGGCGGTGATATCGAGGTGGTGCTGCAGGTGGCGAATTTCAGTCATCACAGCGGGGGGCCGTGGCAACCGATCTGGTTTGGCAGCGAGGTCGAGATCAATAAATACGTCTACCAGCATCTGGTGTACGAGTCTGTGGTAACCCTGTTTCTGCTGATCGTGGCGCTGGTATTGCTGGCGGAGTTTCTGATTGAGCGTACGGACCTGACAGGCATTTGGTTAGGGTTATTTGCTCTCTTGCTCAGTATCAGGCTGGGCACCACGTCATTTGCGCCCATGTACTGGTTTCTGGATACCTCGCCTGACTGGGATCTGCACATGCGCATTATCTACGGCAGTGTCATGGCGGCTCCTTTGCCGTTTTTGGCCTGGCTGCGGCGGGTATTCCCGCGCGATTTCAGTCAACGTACACAGATAGGGCTGACAGTACCCTTCGGCGTCTCACTGATCGCCTGTCTGTTGCTACCACCGAGCTGGTTCAGCGCCTTGCTGCCGGTTTTTTCTCTCTTGCTGGCGATTGCGTCTGTGCTGGTTTGCCTGACCATAGTCCGGGCTTTGATCCATCGTAGGGAGAGCGCATGGTTAATTCTGCCGGGCTTTGTGTTCCTCGGCATCGCTGTGTTCCAGGACATGCTGATCAATAATCAGATCATCTCTGCCCAGTCCTGGGCGCCGGGCGGATTCCTGCTGTTTGTGATTACTCTGACCTTTAACTTCCTGTTTAACCGGGGTGCGGCGCGGCGCAAAATACAGGCGCTCAGCACGCAGCTGGCAGCCATGAACCGTGAGCTGGAAAACCGGGTCACGGAGCGTACCGAAGCGCTGGCCGAGAAGGCCACGGCGCTGGAAGACGCCAACGCCCGCTTAAGTGAGCTGGCCAGCCGCGACGGTCTGACCGGCCTGCTGAACCGTCGTGCCGTGCTGGAATTACTGAACAACCAGCGCGAGCGCAGTCAGCCGGTGGCTGTGTTGTGGATCGATTTGGACCACTTTAAAAGCGTAAACGATACCTTTGGCCATGCGGCCGGTGATGCGGTGCTGGCGGCATTCGGTGATCTGCTGCGCACGCTCGGCCGCGACCGGGATGTGCTCGGGCGTCTGGGCGGCGAGGAATTTGCCGTGGTGCTGATGGATTGCGATGCCACGGGCGCCGAAGCCTTTGCCCGCCGGCTGCAGGCGTCGTTGCGGGCGCTGGCGATCGAAGGCTGGCCTGAGATCCGCAACCTGACTGCCAGCACCGGCATTGCCGTGGGCTGTCTGAACCGGATAGGCGCCGAAGCCTTACTGAACGCTGCCGACCACGCTATGTATGAGGTCAAACACTCGACCCGCGATGGCGTGAAGTTGGCCCAGACTATCTGTGAGGGCTGACAACAGAGATTGAAGACTGCAGGGAGTGAAGGCTGATAACACGATGCTCCCGCTGCAGAGGGATGCTTTGGATACAGCCGGAGCACCATCCATAACGGACACAAAAAAGCGGGCAGTGCCCGCTTTTTTGTGTCTGCTAACCGCCGCTTACTGCAGTGGCGCACCACGGTCGAGCCATTCGCTGATCATGCGCAGCTCATCCGCCGACAGCATACCGCTGTGGTCAACGCGGGACGCATCGCCCGGGTTGAACAGCCAGCCGCTGTGGTCCGCATCGGCATCAAACAGTTCGAAGAAGTTGGCAGACTGCAGGGCGCCTTTGTCCGACATCAGGTAACGGCTGTAGCAGGTGAAACAGTCGTTGCCCGGTTCCGCCGGGTATGGCGCTCCTTCAAAGCGGTGACAATGCGATTCGCTGATCTGGCTGAAGCTGTTGGCGATGTACAGCCAGTTGCTGCGCGGTGCGAACAGGTCTTTGAAAGAGCTGACTGTGCTGGTGGTGGTGCTCACGCCGTCCCAGGTCAGATTCAGCGAGGTCGCACCGGAATTGTCGTGGCAGGCAACGCAGCTGCGGCCATCATTGTCACGGCCCGCCACTTCCCACAGCGGCTGTACGTGATCGAGGTAATTCACGTCGGCGCGGCAGTTTTCGTCCCAGCTGTTCAGGCAGGCACTGTCGGCCGGTGCCAGAGTCGACAGGTTGCTGTAGCTGTACGTGATGTCGGCGGCGCTGGCACCCGAGGTCCAGACGTCGGTGTAATTGACGTCGGCCTGAGCCACTTCCACTTCTCCGCGATAGGCGGCCAGCACTTCAGCCATGGTATCGCCGGCGTGCACCGCCTGCAGGGCGTTGCTGGTGTTGTCGAAGGCAGCACCAGCGGCGCTGGCGCCTGGATTCACGGTGGAACCGTCCTGAAGTTTCAGCACGCTGCCGGCACTCACTTCGTAGTAAGCGTCGGACCAGCCGGCCATCCAGGCGGTGCTGTCGTTTTTGGCGGCGATGGCTTTCAGACGGGCACTGACGATGGTCAGACGGAATTCCGTGTCGGCCGGTACTTTAAACAGGGCAGAGCCGTCCGGTTCAACCGTGGCGTAGCCAATCAGACGGTTGCTGTCGTTTTCGGTGATGCGGATAAAGCGCTCGGAGCGGTCACCGATCGGATGCTGGGCCGGATCGCGCAGTGCGCTGATGCCTTCCGCCGACTGATCCACGCCGTTCCGTTCGTAGATGCTGCGGATGTTCACGGTGCCATAGACCGAGGTTTGTTCGCTGTCGGGTTCGGTGAATGAGCAGTCTTCGTCGTCGTTAAAGTCGTCGAGCAGGCTGGCCAGTGCAACGGCTTCATCGCGTACGTCGTAACCGATGGCGCACTGTGCCAGCAGCGTCTGGCCACGGCTGATGGCATCGGCGATGCTTTGCGGAATCTCCGCGCCGTTGGCCTGATTCAGACGGGCCGCAATCCACTGGTGCGATAAAATGTACAGCGCGTTGCCGCGCGGCGGTGTTTCCAGATTATTCAGCCAGGTATCGCCGCACATCAGAATATCTTCACTGATCAGCGCACCGCCCACCTGCGGCCAGGCCACCTGCTGACTGGCATTGCTGGCGTAGCGGTTGTGGTTTTTCCAGTAACCCTGACCTGAGTAACAGGCACCCGCCATCGGGGTTTCTTTCACCGGATCAGTCGGATCGGTTGGATCGGTTGGATCGGTCGGATCAGTTGGATCAGTTGGATCAGTCGGATCAGTTGGATCAGTTGGATCAGTCGGATCGGTTGGATCGGTTGGATCGGTTGGATCGGTCGGATCGGTCGGATCAGTCGGATCGGTCGGATCGGTCGGATCGGTCGGATCGGTCGGATCGGTCGGATCGGTCGGATCGGTCGGATCGGTTGGATCGACTTCATCGCAATTCTGTTCTTCGTGATAAGTCACGATAAACGACGTGATTTTAGGATCGTCGAAGAAGTTGTATTCAGTGCCTTCGCGCGAGAAGAAGCTCGCCCCGGTCAGGTCTTCGCCCACCGGACTTTGCGAGGTTGCGCGCACCGCAATGCTGAAATCTTCGCCACGGAACGGACCCACCACACCACCGTCGGTGTTGTACCAGTACTGGAAATCGCCGACATAATGTTTGCTGGCATCGTCGCCACTGTCGACGGCGTTCAGCTCGTCGCCGTCATCCGACAGAATCACCTGATCGACCGGGGTGCCGGCAGCGTTCAGGTTATTGTCGGTGAACACTTCAAAGTACACCTTGTTGTCGCTTTGTCCGGCGGCGTCTTTATTAAAGAAGAAGTACAGGAACAGGTCGCCTTGGTTCAGCTGGTCACGCGGTTTCACTTCGTCATTATTGCTGTAAACCAGAGCGTCATGGGCCGCGGTCGATTCATAGAAGAAAATATGAGCCGAACTGTCTTTGGGTTGTGGCAGCGCATCGTTGTTGTCATCGGCCGCATAGGTCGGATGCGCGGAATGACTGTAATAGTTGTAGCTGGCGTCCGGCGTATTGGTGCCTTTGAACGACGTGATATTGCCGAGGAAGACATCCTTAACCAGTTTGTCCGGATTATCGCTGCTGGCTTTCGCCGCCCAGATCGACAATGTCTTACCGCTCACACACATCTGATTGTCGGCGACGGCTTCGATCATCACGGTATCCGGTGCGCTGACGGCTTTGCCATCGCTGACGGTCAGCTCAACCACGTAAAAACCTTTTTCGGTCAGTGTCAGGGTTGGTTGCTGAGCGGTCGCGTTGGTCAGCAGTCCGGCATCAATTTCGGCCGGTGAACTGATCACGCGCCAGCTGTAGGTCAGGGTGTCGCCGTCGGCATCGGAACTGGCACTGCCATCCAGCATCACGGTGGCGCCAACCGCCTGCTTCAGAATATCGGCGCCGGCATTGGCGACCGGCGCATGGTTGGTCGCAGGATCGGTTGGATCAGTCGGATCAGTCGGATCAGTCGGATCAGTCGGATCAGTCGGATCAGTCGGATCAGTCGGATCGGTTGTACCGCCAGAGCCTGGAGTTGTCGGGTCGGTTGGATCAGTAGGATCTGTCGTACCGCCGGTTCCCGGAGTAGTCGGGTCGGTAGGATCGGTAGGATCGGTCGTACCGCCAGTGCCTGGGGTAGTCGGGTCGGTTGGATCAGTCGGATCGGTTGTACCACCGGTTCCCGGTGTGGTCGGGTCGGTTGGATCAGTAGGGTCGGTCGTACCGCCGGTTCCCGGAGTAGTCGGGTCGGTTGGATCAGTCGGATCGGTTGTACCACCGGTTCCCGGAGTAGTCGGGTCAGTTGGATCCGTCGGATCGGTAGGATCAGTCGGGTCCGTTGGATCCGTGGTGTTCTGGTCGTCGTCTTCGTCGTCGGTCACCGGATTAAAATTCAGCGACGCCGAGGTATACGGATACGCCAGTGCCAGCTCGGTATAAATCACACCGGCTTTACCGCTGATAACAGGCTGGCGGGTTTTATCGGTCGGGCTGTAAGCCCACACGCCGTAGTGCGCGCTCACATTGCTGAAATCGGTGTCGTCGGCACAGCCTTCGGTCAGGCTGCCGTTTTGCGCCAGACACTGAGTCCAGCTCACCAGCATACGGCCACTGCCGTCGCGGTATGGCCAGAAGGCGCTGTACCAGCCGCCATCGGACACCTGTTGCGGGTAAATATTCACGCTGCCGCCGGTGTAAGACGCCGGGGCAAAATCGCCGTACACGGTTTTACTGCTGCTGCCCGAGGCCAGCGCAATAATGTCGCCACCGTGCAGACTGTGCTGCTGGTGACGCACCAGCGCCTGCAGATGACCGTCGCTGTCCTGAACCAGATTCACCAGATCCAGTGCGGCTTCTGAACTGCCGGCTTTAATTTCACCGCTGGCCAGCGCGCTGACGGAACCGTCGTTGGCCAGCTGCATCAGGCTGTAAACTTTGGTCGCTGCGGTTTCGGAGCTGTCGGTTTCACAGGTGGCGGCGGTAATGCCGGTGGCCACGGCGCTGACGTTGCTGCACACGCTGCTTTCGGCGCCGCGGGCAAAACGGATAAAGACCAGACTGCCATCGGCCAGTGGGGTGGCGCGGTAGTCGTACACATCACCTGAGGTGAGTTGTTGCAGGTTTTCACCGCTGCGCGACATTCTGTACAGCACAGACGCTTCGTTTTCGCTCAGACCGTTCGGACGGGTGGACGAAAAAATCACATCGCCGTCGGTGGTGTAGGTGGCGCTGAAATCGTGGCCGGCTTCGGCCACTGAGGTATCACCGATCAGACGGCGCACGGTATTGCCGGCAAAATCGTATTCGTACAGGTTCCAGGTGCTGGTGGCGGTACGGGCAGAGAAAATCAGAAGCTGACCGTCGGGCGATACGTTCAGATCTTTTACGTCGTATTCCGGCGTGCCCAGCACGGCGGACAAAATTTCGCTGTCGGCGGCGCTGGAGGAAACACGCGCACGCACTTTCAGTGCAGCACCCGACTGATAACTCAGCGCGGATACTTTGCTGCTGTCACTCAACGTTCGCTGTACGTAGGCAAAAGGCACGTCTGTGGCCACCGCGTTTTCGCTGCTGGTGCCCGGATTTTCAACGCCCAGTTCGTCGCCACAGCCAGTCAGTAACAGACTGCTGAGCAGAACGCCGGAAGTACAGAATTTAAAAATTGTTGAGTTCATCTTACCGTTACCCTATCGCCCAAATTCGGGGTCAGGGTATTGTGTCATTTTGTTAAATCCGAATATGGAACGTGATCACACTCTGACCGGGGTTTTGCGCCATTTTCTGAATGTGTGAACCAGTGCAGATTTCCAGTGTATCTGCGGCTTTCAGCGCCATTTTTAAACAATGAACATCTGTTTATAAATCGATTTTCAAGTCGTGTGAAAACGGATTGCGGCAAAATAAATTTCACAGCAATAACTGTGTGTTATTGGCCTTGTTGGCGAATTTTTTATGGCGCATTGATGGTGGCGCAAACGGCGGTCAGGCGGTTGTTAAATGCCGGTTTTCAGCGGTGCAAAGCGCGGGTTTTGCGGGCGAAACGCCCGGAATGCTGGCGTGGTTTTCAGTGAACCATTGCCGGAAATAAAAAAACCGGACAATAAATGCCCGGTTTTTCGCGTTAATAATGGTTTTATTCGCGTCTGAACTCAGCTTGGAATCAGCACGAAAGTGTATTGCACGCGGGTAGGCGCCACTTTATCGGCGCCAAAATTCATGGCGCTGACCTTGGCCAACATTTTCTGTTCCAGATCCGGCATACCGAGATCGCTGTTCAGTAATTTCAGGCGCGACACGGTTCCGTCCGGTTCAACCACCAGTTCAAATACGAATTTCCCCGCCAGATCCGGGTACTGCCGCAAGGCCTTGGCGTACAGCGCGTACACAGTGCCTTTGGTGTTTTCGATGGTGCGGCGGATGCTTTCCATATCGCGCCGTCCGCGTGCCCCTTCGCTGTAAGCGCCGCCTTCATCGGGTAAATCCAGATACGCAATCGGACTGTCCACCGCCGTGCCCTGATGCGAGCCGAGCGCCGCGCCTTTAACCGCCATGTTCATGTCCGAATTTTTCAGACCGCCACTGGTGGCCAGATTGTCCTGGCCCAGTGACGAACGGGTTTCAGCTTTTGCCTGACCGCCGGTAACCGCCAGATTTTTATTCTGCAGCTTGCTGACGTCGACCTTGGTTTTCATGGCATTTAATGACGACAGCGCGGCTAATGCCTGAGCCGGTGCCTGCGAACCGGATTTCGGTTGTGGCCGTTCGGCGGCGGTTACCGGTTTTTCTTTGCGCGGTTTTGGTTGTGGCGGCGGTGGTGGTGTTTCGTCCACCGGTTTTGCGACTTCCGGCATTTTCGGCGGCTCGAGCATCACCTGCGTACGCACCACAGGCTGCTGTTCCAGCGCGGCGAAATCCACCTCCCAGCGTGGCAGAAAGGGCACCACAATAAACAGAATCAGCAGCGCAATGCCGATATTGCGCAATACGCGGATAAAGCGCTGGTCGTTGTCCTGATTGACGGTCCATGGCAACTCAAGACTGAGCGCCATAAATGGCGTGGCGGCAGTCGTCATGGTTGCTCTCCTCCGGTCAGGGCGCCGGCGGCGACCTGGTTAATGGCCAGCGACACATCGCGGAAACCGTAGGCGGCGCAGGTGGTCATCACGGCTTTGAGCAGATCGTACGGTACGCTGCGTTCACCCATGATGGTGACCGAACGGCCGATTTTCTTTTCAACCTCGGTCAGTTCACCACTGTCTTCGGCGAAGGCTTTTAACGCTTCGCCCAGCGCTTTATTCACTTCGCCCGGTTTGCGGTTGACCTCGCCGATGGCGACTATGTTGTCGCTGCCCATCATCACGAATTCATCGGTGACATTAATCACCAGCTGGCCGTGCAGGGCGCCGTCGGCATTGGAGTCCGGCAGTTTCACGAAATTGGCTTTGGCCAGTTCCTGTGTGTCGCCGGTGTTCATCAGCAGGAAGAACACCAGGATGGTAAAAATATCCATCAGCGAGGTCAGGTTCAGACTCGCGGGCTTGGTGGTTCTGCGCTGAATAAAGCCGTTGCTTGCCATATTCACATTACCCTTTCTTATCCCCGAGCGAGATCTCGGGGAAGAGTTCGACTTCAACCAGACTGGCAGCGACCACGGTTTTATAAGACTTAACCGCATCCATGGTGGAGATGAGGGTCTGATACTCCACGTTTTTGGCCGCGACAATGGTGGCGTCTTTTTTATCGGTGACCTGATCTTTTAAATCGCGCATGGCCTGCGACAAAGTACGGTAGTCGTACTGACCGTCGGCCTGCGGAATGCTTTTAATCAGTTTGCCGGTGGGGAAGTACACCGCGAATCCTTTGCTGTCGACCACCACTTCCAGCTGCGACTGGCTCAGTTCCGCAGCGGATTTACCACCACTCAGTTCCGGCAGGTTGATATCCAGAACACGCACTTTGGTAAAGGTAAGACTCAGCAGCAACACAGGCACCAGCACGATCATGAGGTTCATGAACGAGGTGATGTCGATGTCGTTTTCTTCCGTTACCCGGCGCTTCATCTTGAAGGAAGACATTACGAATCCCTGCGTTCGTCTTTCGGATAACCGGCTTCAACGGCGCGGTTGAGGGTCATCACGTTGAGGAATTTCATCGCGCCCATTTCAATGCCGGCAATAATGGCGTTGGTTTTGTTGTTGATGATGGCGCTGGCAATCAGCAGCGGGATCGCCGCGATCAGACCGAAGGCGGTGGTGTTCATCGCCACCGAAATGGATTGAGACAGCAGTGCGGATTTATCCGCCGGGTCGGCGTTGGCCACCGCGGCGAAGGCGGCGATCAGACCGATAATGGTACCGAGCAGACCGAGCAGAGTGGCCACGTTGGCCAGCATCGCCAGATAGTTGGTGCGGTTTTCCAGGCGCGGCAGAACTTCCATCACGCCTTCGTTCATGGCCTGTTCGATATCGGCGCGCTGTTTGGTGATTTTCATCATATCCAGACCGCAACCTATGATGCGCGAAATAGCAGCGGTATGGTCGCGGGTGAACAGCGCCATTTTTTCCTGATCGTTGGTGCGCAGCAGCGGCAGGAAATCCTGAAAGGTTTTTTCGTTGCGCGATTTTTCGCGTTTCAGGAACAGCCAGCGTTCAACGGCAATGGCTAAGCCGAGTACCAGCACGATGGAGATCGGATACATGAACAGACCGCCTTCCTGCAGGAAGTTGACGATGATGCCGTAAATGTCGCCCATATTATTTACCCTCTGAGATTGAGCCAGGATTATTTTCTAAATTCATTTCGTCGTAGATGCGCATCGAGCGCAGCATGACGTCGCGGTCGATCGCTTCCAGACTGTCGTCGTAGCGGTCTTCCACATTCTGATACAGCCGGTCAGTACCGCTGGCGTCCTGCCAGGGCACGAAATAACTGACCGATGGTTGTTCTTTGTCACCGACGATTTTACTTTCCAGCCGGATCGGTTCTTCCGCCTGCACCGCGAGCGACAGGGCACTCAGCAGGGTCAGGCCGGACAGCAGACGTAATGTCATAGCGTGCTTCATCCTTTACTGGGCAGCGACTTTGGCCGGCGCTTTCGTCGCCGGGCCTTTGTCGATGAAACTGGTGTTAATGCCGGTGCGGCTTTGTACTTCCGCGTACCAGTCCTGCGCCTGACCGGATTTTTTATGGGTCAGGAACAGATAAGCCTCGTAATGCGCCTGTGCCTTGGCTGGCAGGTTCAGATACAGGTCGTACAGCACGCCCAGATTCAGATGCGCTTCCGGAAAATCCGGCCAGACCTTTAATGCGGCTTCGTAGGTGTTCTGCGCCTGCACAAACTGACCCTGACGGCGCTGTGCTTCGGCCAGGCCCAGATAGGCGTTTACGTTCACCTTATTGATACTGATGGCCTGGGAGTACTCTTTGGCCGCCGCGGCGTACTGTTCTTTTTTCATGCTCAGATCACCGAGCAGCACCCAGGGGCCGGCTAAGGTGGTGTCTTTTTCGGTAATGACGCGCAGCTTCTGTTCAGCGGTTTTATCGTCTTCGGCAGTAATGGCCTTTTTCGCTTCGATAAACAGCAGCACCGAGCCTTTGCTGATGGTGCCGGTCTGCAGCAGATACGGATTTTCCCCCGCGACATAAGCCACTTTATTGCCCTGCTCGTCGTACGACTGCGACGGCAGGTATTGGGTGGTTTCGGTCAGCACCGGCTGGTCGTTGGTGACGACCGGTTTGGGGGCGGCACACCCGGTTAACAGGGCGGCCAGCACGAGCAATGGCTTAACGGATTTCATCGCCGTACCTCTTCTGAATTTCGGTTTTGTTGAAGCGCGCCGGTTGCAGACGGGCGAGGGCTTTAAAGCTGTCATCAATCCACGGGTTGAAGTGGCCTTTCCAGCCCTGTTCGGCGTTGCTCTGGTACACAGACACCGCCAGTTCCAGCATGGGCGCCGATTGCTGGGCAATAATGTCGCGGAACATGGCCGCGTCCTGCTCGCTCAGTTCTTTCGGCACCGGCAGGGTGTTCAGCTCGTCGGCCATTTGCTGATACAGACGGGCAATTTTGAAACTGGCCTGAGTGGTGAATTCCAGCAGACCGTATTCAGCGGCCTGCTGATAACGGGTCGCGGCATCCTGCAGCGACTGATTTTTCAGCGGCAGGTTACGCTCGAGGTTGGCGCTCAGGCGGCGCTTGCTGAATTCGCCGGCAAAATAATCGCCGTATTCGGTCGCGGCCCAGGCCGCCAGCCAACGTGAACGGTCGGTGCGCTGCTCGCCGGCTTTGGCATCGCCTTCGATGATGCGGCGCAGCCAGAACAATTTGCGGGTTTCGTCCTTCAGCTCGCCGTACAGAGTGGCGATGTGATAACGGGCTTCCATGCGGTTGTCGAACGGATCTTCGTAATCACGCGCCCAGGTTTTGAAATACTCGAGTGCGGTTTCTTTATTGCCGAGTTTTTCCCGCAGCATGGCAGCGGCAAACAGGGCGTCACGGCGTACGTTGGCATCTTTATCGGCTTTATACAGACCTTCGTACGTTTCGGCGGCGGCTTTCAGCTGGCCGGCCTGTTCGTAGCCGTAGGCCAGTTTGCGCGGAAATTGCGCCGCCAGTTCGTGTTGTGGATACAGGGCGCGTAATTCCACCAGTTCATTGATGGCACCCTGCCATTGCTCGGCGGTCAGCAGGGTAATGGCGGCATCGTACTGGGCGATCACGCGAACCTTGCTGTCCGGTGCGATGGTTTTAATGCGCAGCAATTGCGCGGCGGCCTCCAGTTTCTGACCGGCACTGGTCATGACTTCCGCTTTTTTGTACACCGCGGTGGCCATACGTTCGCTGACGGCAACGTAGTCGGCGTGCTGTTTACCCAGCAGCGCGCGCTGATGATCGTAATTCTGTTCCGCTTCGGCGTATTGCTTGAGCTGGAAATAGGAGTGCGCCATCAGACCATACGCGGTTTGCTTCAGGTTTTGATCCAGTTTCTGATTGCCTTTAATCAGACCGTCCGCCACCTCGATGGCCTGCTGATAACGGTTCAGGCTGAACAGGTGCTCGGCGGCGTTGGTGAGCACGGCCGGTGAACGTTCGTCGGTGTCGTACGCGGCGGCAAAGCGCAGCATACTGGCCACGGCATTTTCCTGTTCGCGGGCTTTGTCGGCGGGCTTGTTCTCCAGCAGCGCGATGTTTTTCTGATACGCCAGAATGGCGGCGTAACCGGCACGGTTACCGAATTCCTTGTCTTTGTACTGGTAGCTGACGATTTCGTAATCGGCGGCGGCGGCGGCAAATTGCTGCGCTTCAAAATGCGCTTCGGCTTTCAGGAAACGCTGACGGGCAACATCGGCGGCTTGTGGGAAACTCGCCAGATAGTCGGCGTAGTATTGGGTGGCCTGCTGATACGATTCGCCGGATTTTGCGTTCAGCTCGTCGGCGCCTTTTACCCGGGCGGCTTCTTTTTCGCCGGCCAGTTTGGCCTGCTGCTGCGCCTGACCGTGGAAATGCGCGGCCAGTTCGGTGAGGTAAGGTTTCAGTGTGGCGCTGATGTCGGCTTTTACCGGCTCACTGGCTTGCTCCCAGTAGGCGGAGGTCATGCCGTAACGGGCAACGTAATCCTGTTTGGCCAGCAGCACGTCTTTGGCAAAGGCACCTTTAACAAAGGATGCGATCTGCTGACTGTGCATGCCCGGTGTGCGCGCGTCCATCGGGAAGCGCTCGATAAAATTACGATAGGTCGCGGCGCTGTCGGCGTAGCGGTTTTTCTCCAGATAATACGCCCCCAGATCTTCGTACACCTGCCACTGATACGCCTTGTTGCTCAGGCCGCTGATGTCCTGAATTTTGGCGGCGCCACCCACGTTCACCAGTGCCAGACTGATGGAATGCAGGGTGTCTTTCAGCATCGGCTTTTCGGTAGTGGTGGTTTCCGGTGCTTCCAGTACCTGTGCCAGAACGAAAGCGAAGGACTCCAGCGCTTCATCAAACAGACCGCGCTTGTACAGCGCCCAGCCGAGCATGTAATGCGAGTTCAGTTTCAGCGACGGCGCATTGGCCTGCGTCACCGTGCGGTAATGGAATTCCGCCTGTTTGTAATTACCGTTGTTGAAATTAATGTCGCCCAGACGGAAATGCGCTTCGGCAATGCCGCTGTAATCCGGGTGCAGGGCCACCAGACGTTTGAGCATGGCTTCGGCGTTTTTCGGCTCGCCTTCCATTTCGTAAGCTTTCGACAGCTGGTACAGAACTTCGGCGTTGTCCGGTGAGTTCGGGTATTTTTCCAGAATGTCGATGTAGGAATTAATGGCTTCGCGGTAGTAGCCTTTTTCCGGGCGGGCGACGCTGCTGGTTTGCAGATAATCGCCTTCGGCCATGGATACGCCGGCGATGCGGCGCTGAATCTGTTCTTTCAGAAATTCGTCGTCGACCAGCGTCAGCAGTTCCTGATATTCCTCACGGACCTGCTCATGGTCCATGTTGCGGAAATCGAGGCTGCTTTCTTCGGCTTCCTGACTTTTCAGGCCGCCGATGGTGTTGCTGCCGCCGAACAGGCTGCAGCCACTGAGCATAACCAGTAAGCCCAGATTGGCGATGTGTTTCATTGTGATGCTCCGGTTGCGGCGTCATCCATGGTGTTCAGGGCCTTGTCGTACAGACGGGCCTTACCCAGACGGGCCTGTGCCCAGTAATAGCGGATGCGTTCTTCGTGTTTATCCAGTTCGGCGGTAATCACGGCACGCATAACGGTTTCCAGTGATTTCACCAGCGCGTTGGTGTTGCCCAGCTCGCGCGTTACCTGTCCGGCCAGTGCTTTGCTGCGCTGTTCGAGGGCGTAGCTCAGGCGATACGGTTCTTTAATGGCCGCGACCTGATCCATTTTGTCGCTCACCAGACCGAGTTCTTTGGTGGTGTTTTCCCACAGACTCTTGAAGCGCTCCTGTTCCCAGTCGGCCAGCGTCAGGGTGTTGAGCTTGAGTTCCTGCAGACCGTCTTTATAGAAGCGGAATTGTTTTTGCGCGGCGTTGGCTTCGGCCATCAGGCGGTTCATGCCGGTCTGGTCGCGGCGGATGCGGATGATGAGTTCGTGCTCGTGGGTCTGCATCTGCCAGAATTCCAGATTGCGGCGCACGCCGTATAAGTCGCGCAGCTCTTTAATCACCGAATAAAAGTTGTTGGACGCCATCAGCTCAGTGAGGAAAGGGGTCAGCTTGTTGTAATCCAGACTCGGCTGCATGCCGTACCAGTCGGACTCGTCCAGCAGGGCTTCGAGGTTGATAACGAATTCCTGCGGAATTTCCTGAGCCGCAATCACCTGACGGGCGTGGGTGATGGCTTCCAGACCTTCTTTAAATTCTTTTTCTGCCAGCAGGTACTGTTTCAGCGCGCTGCGTTTGGCGCCTTCGGTTTCGTACACATGGGCCAGCAGCACTTTTGCTTCCTGAGTTTCAGGAATGGCGATGGAACGCTGGTCGAGTAATTTCAGGGCCGGAATGGCGTCGCTGTTGCGTTTGAGCTTGATCGCCGACCAGGCGTAGGTGAGCAGGGCGCGGTTGGAGTACAGACCTGTGGTGCGCACCGCCTGCAGATTATTCCACGCCGTCAGCAGGTCGCCGTTGCTGATGGCAATTTTCGCCAGCGCATGACGGGCGCGGTCGGCCAGTACCAGTAATTCCTCACTGCCGCTTTGCTGCGCCAGGGTCATCACTTTGCTCAGGCTCTGGGCGGCGTCGGCGGTTTTACCGTCTTTCAGCTGACGGATGGCGAGGTTGTAAATCAGGTAAGGTGCGTAGCGGCTGTCGTTGCCCAATTGGGCGATGCCGGCGTCGGCCGCGGCGGTCTGACGGTTGCCAATGTTGATCAGCGTTGCCAGATAATTGTATTCGGCGGTGATGTCGAACGGGATGCGGCCACCGATCTGCGTCAGGGCGTGGGCGGCACGGGCGATATCGGCTTTCTGATAATAGAGCTTGGCCAGATAAAACCAGGCGCGGTTGCGTTGCTCGTCGGCGACCTGCGGCGTCAGCAGATCGCGGAAAATGGCTTCGGCCTGATCGGCCAGACCATAGGACAGCGTCATGCCACCTTTTAACAGGCGCGCATCGTCGGCGTCGTGGTTCAGCGCCTGTTTGCTGTCGGCGTATTCGTAGTGCACCAGCGCGGCGAAATAATCCTGCTGGTAGTAGTCGAACAGAATGCCGCCGTATTCCAGATCCTCAACGGCAGCGGCCTGCACCTGTGGTGATGGCACCATAAAAGAAGCCAGCGACAGCGGCAGCAAGGCGGTGCGCAGCACATGCAGAACCCGGTTCATTGCGCTTACCACTGTTTAATCTCAAACACAGGTTCCTGGCGGGCGCTGTCGTCACGCACAGCGATCTCCAGGTACTGACTGGCTTGTCCTTTTTCCAGTGTCAGTTCCGCCGCCCGTTTGTACGGACGACCGTTCGGACCAATGCCGGTAAAGAAGGCGGTGACCTCGTGTTTGCCTTCCGACAGGTTGGTCATGAACAGTTTTTGTACACCGCCACGGGCCAGCGCGTCGCGCTGACGGGCCGAGTACAGATGCGACGACACCATTTTGTCGTCGATTTTCAGCTTGATGCTTTCAAGGGTGAAAAATTGCCCGGTTTCAGTCGAGACGAACACAGAAAACTGGGTGTTGGTCGGAAACAGCAGGGCTTCCTCCATCACACGCAGGTCTTTGTTCAGCCCGATCACACGGGTCTTCAGCGCCTGAATGTCGCCCGACAGACGCTGCACTTCACTCATGGCCTTTTTCGCTTTTTCTTCCGACTTCTGCTGGCCGAAGTCGATCGTTGCATCGGCAGCACGCACAGGCAGAGAAATCGCCAATAACAACAAAACCCAGAACCGCACCTTGTAAACCTCGCAATAATTTCTGACATCGGCGGAGAATCGTGGGCATTTTCGTTACTTACGAATTGTAAAAACGGGCACCTGTTCAAAAAACCGGATAGGGCAAGTTGAGCACTTGTTAAAATCCGGACGCTCTTCACATTTTTTGTGTAAGGCCGGTCACACTGTGAACCGGTTAACAGTCAGAAGGTGAAGCACTGCAGCGCGCACCGCGCGCGCCATTCCTACAATGCCCCGCTCTGATGTTTACCCTGGGCGTCTCATGACACGTTTTTTGTCTGCTCTGGTTCTGATGGTGTCGTGCCTGTCTGCGCAGGCTGATGATCTGGTCGAAATCACCAAAGTGAGCGACGAAGATATTCAGCAGGCGCTGCAGGTGACGGTGATCGATCCGTACCTTGAGCTGCACACCGGCCCCGGCCGTGGTTATCCGGTGATTTATGTGGTGGAAAAAGGCGAGTCCATTTCTGTGATCAGCCGCCGCACCACCTGGTATCTGATTGCTGACCAGCGCGGTAAATCCGGCTGGGTAACGCGTGAATCACTGGCCCGTACCTTAATGGACACCGGCACCCCGGTGGCTCTGCCGGATACCCGTCACGGCGATTTTCTGGCGCACAAAGCGCGTCTGGGTTTTGCCGTCGGTAAGCAGGAAGGGTCAGAGCAGGTGGCCATGATCGCCGGTTACCGTCTGAGCAAACGCTTTGGTATCGAGGCCGAATACGGTCAGGTATTCGCCGAAACGGTGGATGGCAATCAGCAGTCGGTGAGTCTGATTGTGGAGCCGACCGACCGTTGGTCGTTCACCCCCTTTGTCTCGCTGGGTTATGGCCGTCAGGAACTGAACCTGAAAGAAAAATTACCCGGCACACGTCCGGTGGCCGACGATTTCCGCTCGTTCGGCGCCGGCATCAACATGTACATCGGCTTCAACTTTGTACTGCGCGGTGAGTACCGCAACCTGACCATTCTTTCTGAAAACGACAACGTGAGTAACGCATTATGGCGAATTGGATTCAGCAGCTTTTTCTGACCGGCTGTGCAGCGGCGCTGACGCCGGTGCTTACGTCGGTGGCGCTGGCTGATACGCCGGTGAACGACGGATCTGTGGTGATTAACCCGATCAAAATTCTGGAGCCGGATGTTCAGCAGCGTAAGGCTGAGCAGGCGAAAATCGATAACGAAGTGTTCGAGGCGGGCTTCTTTGCCGGTCTGATCAGCATCGAAGATTTCGGTACGCATCCCTTGTACGGCGTGAAGGCTTCGTTTCATGCCACCGAGGATTTCTTCCTGCAGACCAACTACGGCATGAGTAAGGCTGGTCGCACCAGTTACGAAACCATCAACGGCAGCGACATTAATATCCTCAGCGATAAAGACCGCGAATTCAGCTATTACGACCTGTTGGTGGGCTACAACCTGTTCCCGGGTGAGACCTTTGTGTCGCAGAAATTAACCTTTAATTCTGCATTTTATCTGATTGGTGGTGTTGGTAATACGACCTTCGCCGGTGATGAGCAATTTACCATCGTCATGGGCACAGGTTACCGCATTATTCTGTCGGACTGGCTGACCTGGAACATGGACTTCCGTGACCATATGTTCGAAACCGAGCTGCTGGGTCATAAGAAAAATACGCATAACATTGAATTTGCTAGCGGGTTAACAGTTTCCTTCTGACGACTGCTGCATTTGTGGAATTACGTCGCATCACCGGTTGGGGCAACCGGTTAGTATCCGGCGCATCAGGCTGAGGGGTTATTATGAAATCGTTCTTGTTCACGGCGGCTGGTTCCGCATTGCTTTTACTGAGTGCAGGCGCTCAGGCCATTGATGCTGACGCCGGCGTGTGTGAATGCAAAGTGGCTACCGGTACCCGTACCGTGCCTGTGGTATTCCGCGATTTCAGCACCACTCATCCGGATTTTGAAACCATGGATGGCGTTGATCTGGGCATTGTGAAAACCGATCTGGGGCCGGACGGTCGTCCTGTGTATGCCTCGGCCACCACAACCAGTACCACCACCGGCAAAGAAAATTTTGATCAGTGGTACCGTGATGTGCCGGGTGTGAACATCGCTTTCAGCGACAGCCTGACCATTACCGAAATTTCTCCGGGTTTCTGGCAGTACAGCAACCACAGTTTCTTTCCGATCGACCGTAAAGGATTCGGTAATCAGGGCAATTACCACAACTTCCATTTCACCATGGAAACCCACCTGAAGTTTTATTACCGCCCGGGCGATACCTTCACCTTCCGCGGTGACGACGATGTGTTCCTGTTTATTAACGGTAAGCTGGCGATGGACATCGGTGGTGTGCACGGCATGATTCAGAAAACCCTGGATCTGGATGCCAAAGCCGCTGAGCTGGGCATTGAGCCGTACGGCACTTACACCTTCGATTTATTCTTTGCTGAGCGTCATACCTCGGAATCCCACTTCCAGTTCCAGACCACGCTGGAACTCGAATGTCTCTGAGCTGGTATTTCTGAGCCGTTATTTCTGATCTGAGTTTCTGACCAGAAGTCGCGCTCAGGAAGCAGGGCTCAGTTGATGCTGACCAGCCGGGCACTGTCTTCCGACAGGCAGTGCCAGTGGCTCCCTTCATGTTGTTTAGCCAGACGTTTGGCGCGGGTTGCCAGCGTCGACAGCGCCTGCTGATCCTGATGCTGAATCATGGTGGATGGCACCACGCCAATGGCCAGGCTGAGTAACGGCAGCTGACAGGCATTGCCGTTGCGGTCGCTGCCGGGAATATAGCCCTGGGCCCAATCGTCTTCGCTGTGAAACGGCTGCACGCCGGTGCGGAAATTTTCCAGAATGGAGTCGCACAGCAGGGCAATGTCCTGATCTTCGGTAATCAGCAGAAAATCGTCGCCGCCGATATGACCGACAAAGGTGTGGTTGTCGGCGTAATTCTGCAGCAGTTTCCCCAGCCAGCGCAGCACGTTGTCGCCCTGACGATAGCCATAATGATCGTTGAATGGCTTAAAAAAATTCAGGTCCGCGTACAGCAGGCTGAAACGTTTGTTGTGGCGCAGCAGTCGCGCAATGGCTTCATCAATCGGCACATTGCCCGGCAGCAGGGTTAACGGGTTGGCGTAACGGGCTTTCAGAATCTGATTGTCGGTGATGCGTTTCAGCAGATCTTTGGTATTCACCAGCCCGGAGTAATTACCCTGATGCGTCACGATCAGATGCTGGCGCAGGTAATGATCTTCGTCGTCGGTCATGATTTTACTGACCGCCTCAAGCGTCATGCTCTGGTCGACAATTAACGGGTCCTGCTGCATGGCATGCTGCACGGTTTTCCGTTCGAACAGCGCGCGGCCGTAGGGCATGGCAAACATTTCCAGAATGCGGCGGCGGTGCAGCAAACCGACCGGCCGTTCGTCTTCCAGTACCGGAATCGACATTAACAGCGGCGAGCGTTTGAATAGGGTATCGGCGTCGAGCAGGTTCATGTCCGGATGTATGGTGCGCACCGGCTGACACAAATGGCCAATGGGTAAATCGAGGGTGTGATTGCTCAGCGCCTGCGGCAGCGGATCGTCTTCCGGAATCAGCACTTCGGGGTGCTGCGCCGGGCGCCCGAGCAGATAGCCCTGACCAATCTGAATGCCGAGCGAACGCAGTAAATTCACTTCGCCGGTCTGTTCAATGCCTTCGGCAATGATTTCGCAATCGAGTTGCTGACACAGGTGCACCACCGAGGTAACGAACGCCTGTTTAACCGTGTCCTGATCGATGCGGTCGATAAAGTGACGGTCGATTTTGACGTAGTCGGGCTGAATTTCTGACCAGAGTTTTAATCCTGAATAGCCGGCACCCAGATCGTCGATAGCAATGCCGAAACCAAGCGCCTTGAGGCCGCTGATCACGCGGATAAATTCGGCGCCGTTGTCGATGGGGAAGCGTTCGGAAATTTCGAGTACCACATCGGCCGGAGACAGCCCGGCTTTTTCCAGCTGCAGTGCCATTTCGTCGAGCGCATCGCTGTACGTGAGCAGGGTTTGCGGACAGATATTAATGAACAGCAGGCCGGGTATCTGCAAACTGGCAAAGTGGCGTACCGCCGAGCGGATGCACAGCAGTTCCAGTTCCGGAATACGTTCAAACTGGTGGGCCGCCTGAAACATCAGGTCGGGCCGTTGCAGTAAATGGCCGGGATGGCCGCGGGTCAGGGCTTCATAGCCCAGTGCGTCATGCTGCTTCAGATTCACGATCGGTTGCAGCACGGTATGAATGGCTTCCTTGCTGATCAGGTCATCCAGGCTGTCTTTAAGAAGTTGAGGCGCCATATGGGACTGTCAGACATTAATTGTGCCGGCAGTGTAGGGCGGGCGAATGACGCGGGGATGACAAAGCGGTAAGCAAACTTAGCGATTGGTAACGATTTGTTGTTACTGGCAGAACGCGCAGGCATAAAAAAACCCGGCATTTGCCGGGTTTTTTTATCGCAGGGCTTCTTAGTTAGAAGCTTCTACAATGCGCTTCATGTCGGTCATGTAGCCACGCAGTTCAGAACCAACCCACTCAACCGGGTGGTTGCGGATCAGGTCGTTCACTTCGATCAGGCGCTTGTTGTCCACAGAGTTGGACTTCACTTTCAGGCCTTTACCGATCACGTCAGTGCTGATGTGCGGCATGAACTTCTCGCGCAGCAGAGGAACGGCAGCGTGAGAGAACAGGTAGTTACCGTATTCAGCGGTGTCAGAGATAACAACGTTCATCTCGTACAGCTTACGACGGGCGATGGTGTTGGCGATCAGCGGAGTCTCGTGCAGAGATTCGTAGTAAGCAGATTCTTCTACGATGCCGCTTTCAACCATGGTTTCGAACGCCAGTTCAACACCGGCTTTTACCATAGCAACCAGCAGGATGCCGTGGTCGAAGTATTCCTGCTCGTCGATCTTAACGTCAGAAGCCGGGGCTTTTTCGAAGCCGGTTTCTGCCGTTTCTTCACGCCATTTCAGCAGGTTGGCATCGTTGTTGGCCCAGTCGATCATCATGGTGCGGGAGAATTCGCCGGACATGATGTCGTCCTGGTGCTTACGGAACAGAGGACGCATCAGCTCTTTCAGTTCTTCAGCCATGTCGAACGCAACCACTTTGGCTGGGTTAGACAGACGGTCCATCATGTTGGTGATGCCGCCGTATTTCAGCGCTTCGGTAACAGTTTCCCAGCCGTACTGGATCAGTTTGGCGGCGTAACCTTCGTCGATGCCGTCTTCAACCATTTTCTCGAAGCCCAGGATGGCGCCAGTCTGCAGCATGCCGCACAGAATGGTTTGTTCGCCCATCAGGTCGGACTTAACTTCGGCTACGAAAGAAGATTCCAGACAGCCTGCGCGGTGACCGCCGGTACCGGCTGCCCATGCTTTAGCGATGTCCCAGCCTTCGCCTTTCGGATCGTTTTCCGGGTGAACGGCGATCAGAGTCGGTACACCGAAGCCACGCTTGTATTCTTCACGAACTTCAGAGCCCGGGCACTTAGGAGCAACCATCACAACGGTCAGGTCGTCACGGATCTGCATGCCTTCTTCAACGATGTTGAAGCCGTGGGAGTAACCCAGAGCAGCGCCTTGTTTCATCAGTGGCATAACCGCGCCAACAACCGCAGAGTGCTGCTTGTCCGGAGTCAGGTTGATCAGAAGGTCAGCCTGTGGGATCAGCTCTTCGTAAGTACCGACGGTGAAACCGTTGTCGGTGGCGTTTTTCCAGGACTGACGCTTTTCAGCAATGGCTTCAGCGCGCAGGGTGTAGGACACGTCCAGACCAGAGTCACGCATGTTCAGACCCTGGTTCAGGCCCTGAGCGCCACAACCGATGATCACAACTTTTTTACCTTTCAGGAATTCGGCTTCGGAAGCGAATTCGGAACGGTCCATGAAGCGGCAACGAGCCAGCTGATCCAGCTTCTCGCGCAGGTTCAGAGTGTTGAAATAGTTAGTACCCATTTCGGTCTCCTGATTAATGAGGTTAACGGTCAATTCGTTGGGGGCGAATAGTAGGTGAAGAATGTCGTTGCGTAAAATGCTATTCTTGCGCTTACTCGTTGCGTTTTTTGCAACGACAATTCCGCCAGAGGGAAAGCGCATGGATTACAAAGACTTGCAGGCCTTCCTGAGCCTCAGCTCACTGTTGCACCTGGGCAAAGCCAGTCAGCAACTGCACATGAGTGCCTCGACATTGAGTCGCCGCTTAGCCCGTATGGAAGAAGAAGCCGGCGCTCAGCTGCTGACGCGTGAGACCACGCCACTGCAGCTGACGGCGGCAGGTGAGTTATTCCGCCAGCACGCCGAGCAGACGCTGCTTGGCTGGCAGCAGTTGCGCAGTGCGGTGGGCACTAAGGTGAGTGACCTGAGCGGTTCGCTGACACTCTATTGTTCGGTGACCGCCAGTTACAGCTTCCTTGCCGATCTGTTGTCACGCTTCCGTGAAAAGTACCCGAAGGTGGATCTGCGCATTCATACCGGTGACTCGGCCGAGTCCATTCCGCGGGTGGAGTCTGGTGAGGCGGATGTGGTGATTGCCGCCCGTCCCGAACAACTCCCGGGCGAACTGACCTTCAAAGCCATGGCGTCATCGCCGCTGTTGTTTATTGCGCCGCGCATGCCGGGAGCGGTGTTGCCGCTGAATCAGGCGGACACTGACTGGGCTTCTGTGCCCATGGTGTTGTCGGAAAGTGGCCTCGGGCGTACCCGGGTGAACCGCTGGTTCGAGGCGCGGGGCATTCGTCCCTATATCTATGCGCAGGTGTCCGGCAATGAGGCCATCGTCAGTATGGTGGCGCTGGGGGTGGGGGTTGGAGTGGTGCCGGAACTGGTATTGCGCAACAGCCCGATGGCCAGCCGGGTGCGGGTGCTGAACGTGCAGCCGGAACTGGAACCCTTCGCCATTGGTCTGTGTGCACGCAGTCAGCGTCTTAATGAACCATTACTGCAGGCTCTTTGGCAGACAGCGATAATTTAATGGCTCATAATGGGCGTCTTGATTGTGGTTTAACGAGTCAGCCATTCATGAACGAAGATAAGAAGGTTGTGCCGCTGATGGACAACATGAATACCAACGAAGAGTGCACAGAAACCAAAACCAGTAAGTGGAATGGCCGTAAGGGCATCTATCTGCTGCCAAACCTGTTTACCACAGGGGCTCTGTTCTCAGGATTTTACGCTGTGGTTGCCAGTATGAACGGCAACTTCGAAAACGCAGCCATCGCCATTTTCATTGCCATGATTCTCGATGGTATGGACGGCCGTGTTGCCCGTATGACCAATACCCAGAGTGACTTTGGCGCTGAGTACGACAGTCTGGCCGACATGGTGTCTTTCGGTGTCGCACCGGCACTGGTTGCCTTCAGCTGGGCGCTGCAGGATCTGGGCAAGGTAGGCTGGGTGGCTTCTTTTGTTTATTGTGCCGGTGCTGCTCTGCGTCTGGCGCGCTTCAATACCCAGCTGGGCGTTGCCGATAAGAACTTCTTTACCGGTCTGGCCAGTCCGTCTGCGGCAGCCATTGTGGCCGGTACCGTCTGGGTGTTCAGTGAGTCCGGTGTCACTGGTGCGGATGTGGCCTGGCTGATGGCGTTGATCGTGCCGGCGGCGGGTCTGCTGATGGTATCCAATGTGCGTTACCACAGCTTCAAGGGTCTGGATCTGCGCGGCAAGGTACCTTTTGTCGCCCTGCTGGCCGTGGTGATGGTGTTTGTCGTGGTGTCCATCGATCCGGCGAAAGTTCTGCTGGGTGTGTTTATGGCGTACGCCTTGTCTGGCCCGGCCTACGAACTCTGGACCCGTCTGCGCGCTAAGAAAGCCTGACGGGCGCCTGCCTGTCGGGAACTCCCGCCGGGATCACTGTCTGACCTTGCACTGAGCAGCGTCCTGAACGAAGCTCAGTGCACATAACAAAGGGTGCCGACATGATCTTCCGTTCTGCAAAAGCCAGTGATCCACTGGCATCTGAAATCACGCCTCATTCTGTTTATCTGAACCGCCGCCAGTTTATGGGGCAGACGGCTGCGCTGGCTTTAGCCGCAGCAGCGTCCGATGCGTCGGCTCTGGTAGCCCGTGACAAACCGGCTGATATGGGTCCGCAGTGGTTGCGTGAGCAGATTGCTGCCGCAAAGTCCGCGCCTGCGGGTGATGATGCGCCGGCGCCCTACAGCTCCATCACCAACTACAACAACTTCTACGAGTTCGGTTACGACAAAGACGATCCGGCCCGCTACGCCGGTAAGATGAAGGCAGACCCCTGGTCAGTTCGCATTGAAGGGGAGTGCGAGGTCAAAGGTACCTATGCTCTGGAAGATCTGCTGAAGGGGATTGATCTGGAAGAGCGCATCTATCGTCTGCGCTGTGTGGAAGCCTGGTCGATGGTGATTCCGTGGATCGGCTTCTCTCTGTCGGATCTGATTAAGCGCTGTAAGCCGCTGTCATCGGCGAAGTATGTGGAGTTCATCTCGCTCGCCGATAAAGATCAGATGCCGGGGGTGCGCTCTGCGTTCTCTACCATCGACTGGCCGTATCGCGAAGGTTTGCGCATGGATGAAGCCATGCATCCGCTGACCATGCTGGCGGTGGGTTTGTATGGTGAGGTGCTGCCGAATCAGAACGGTGCTCCCATCCGGTTGGTCGTTCCATGGAAGTATGGCTTCAAGAGTGCGAAGTCGATTGTCGCTATCCGCTTCAGCGAGCAAATGCCGAAAACAACATGGAGCCAGATTGCACCTCAGGAATACGGCTTCTATGCCAATGTGAATCCGGCGGTGGATCACCCGCGCTGGAGTCAGGCCAGTGAGCGCCGGTTGCCATCGGGTCTGTTCTCTCCGAATCGTATCGATACCCGTCTGTTTAATGGCTACGACGAAGTGGCGTCTCTCTACAGTGGAATGGATGTGCGCAGGTTCTATTAATGTCAGTACGTCTGGATATCCGCTGGTGGCTGATCTTTCTGTCACTGTTCACCCCCTTTGCCTGGTTGTTATGGACTGTTATCCGCTTACAGAGGGGTGAGTGGGATATTCTCGGACCGGAGCCGGGTAAGGCTGTCGTCTGGTTTTGCGGCAGCTGGGCCTTCAATCTGTTGTTGTTGACACTAGCTGTAACGCCAGCAAAGCGTTGGCTGGGGTGGTCATGGCTGATGCGCTACCGCCGCATGGCCGGATTATGGACGTTCTTCTATCTGACCCTGCACTTGTTGGCTTACGCAGCGTTGCTGCTGGAATGGCAATGGCACGAAATAGGCTCTGAGCTCATAAAGCGTCCCTATCTCTTGTTTGGTATGGCGGGCTGGTTGCTGATGGTGCCGCTGGCGGTCACTTCTACTAAGGGGTGGCAGCGTCGCTTGCGTCAGAACTGGAAGAAGCTCCATAAGCTGGTTTACGCCATCGCCATACTCGCATCCATTCACTACCTGCTGCAGATACGTTCATCCTGGTTTGAACCAGTCCTATACACGCTCATAGTTGCGGTGTTGTTGCTGGCAAGAATGCACAGGAAAACGTTCGTTTAATATTCTTGTAAAAAATTTCCAAAAACAGGTTGACCCGAAAACTGGCAGCCCTATAATGCGCGCCTCTCACGCAGCAAGGCCGGTTGGCAGCGCTGATGAGAGCGAAAAACTCGCAATTTTTCTGGCGTCATCTAGGCTTCCAAAGCTTCAGTGGTTAAGGAAAAAGTCTGAAGAAAGGTGTTGACGAAAGTCAAAAAGAGCGTAAGATGCTCGGCCTGCTTCAGGAGCTAAGCGAAAGTGCTAAGTTGTTGAGGTTTTGTTAAGTGGTTGAATTTAAAAGAAATTTTGAAAATAACGCTTGACGCTAAAAACAAACGCTGTAGAATACGCAGCCTGCTTTGAGCGAACGCCGAAGCGAAGTTCTTTAAAAATCAGCATTAAGTAATTCGTGTGGGTGCTTACTGAGATGATGTGGAGACACAAAATTTCAAGTAAGAACTCGTCGAAATTCATTTACGTGAAAGTTGACAGTTTTATTCTTGAGCAAGATTTAGATCAGCAAATTCCGCTGGTCGAAACACTTTAAACTGAAGAGTTTGATCATGGCTCAGATTGAACGCTGGCGGCAGGCTTAACACATGCAAGTCGAGCGGTAGCAGGCCTTCGGGTGCTGACGAGCGGCGGACGGGTGAGTAACGCGTAGGAATCTACCTGGTAGTGGGGGACAACAGTTGGAAACGACTGCTAATACCGCATACGCCCTACGGGGGAAAGCGGGGGATCTTCGGACCTCGTGCTATCAGATGAGCCTGCGTAGGATTAGCTAGTTGGCGGGGTAATGGCCCACCAAGGCGACGATCCTTAGCTGGTCTGAGAGGATGATCAGCCACACTGGGACTGAGACACGGCCCAGACTCCTACGGGAGGCAGCAGTGGGGAATATTGGACAATGGGCGCAAGCCTGATCCAGCCATGCCGCGTGTGTGAAGAAGGCCTTCGGGTTGTAAAGCACTTTCAGTCGGGAGGAAGGCTTCGTAGCTAATAACTGCGGAGATTGACGTTACCGACAGAAGAAGCACCGGCTAACTCCGTGCCAGCAGCCGCGGTAATACGGAGGGTGCAAGCGTTAATCGGAATTACTGGGCGTAAAGCGCGCGTAGGTTGTTTGTTAAGCGAGATGTGAAAGCCCCGGGCTTAACCTGGGAATTGCATTTCGAACTGGCAAGCTAGAGTACAGTAGAGGGTGGTGGAATTTCCGGTGTAGCGGTGAAATGCGTAGAGATCGGAAGGAACATCAGTGGCGAAGGCGACCACCTGGACTGATACTGACACTGAGGTGCGAAAGCGTGGGGAGCAAACAGGATTAGATACCCTGGTAGTCCACGCCGTAAACGATGTCTACTAGTTGTCGGGGGACTTGATCCTTTGGTAACGAAGCTAACGCGATAAGTAGACCGCCTGGGGAGTACGGTCGCAAGATTAAAACTCAAATGAATTGACGGGGGCCCGCACAAGCGGTGGAGCATGTGGTTTAATTCGAAGCAACGCGAAGAACCTTACCTACTCTTGACATCCACGGAATCCTGCAGAGATGCGGGAGTGCCTTCGGGAACCGTGAGACAGGTGCTGCATGGCTGTCGTCAGCTCGTGTTGTGAAATGTTGGGTTAAGTCCCGTAACGAGCGCAACCCTTGTCCTTAGTTGCCATCATTAAGTTGGGGACTCTAAGGAGACTGCCGGTGACAAACCGGAGGAAGGCGGGGACGACGTCAAGTCATCATGGCCCTTACGAGTAGGGCTACACACGTGCTACAATGGCCGGTACAGAGGGTTGCGAAGCCGCGAGGTGGAGCTAATCTCACAAAGCCGGTCGTAGTCCGGATTGGAGTCTGCAACTCGACTCCATGAAGTCGGAATCGCTAGTAATCGTGAATCAGAATGTCACGGTGAATACGTTCCCGGGCCTTGTACACACCGCCCGTCACACCATGGGAGTGGGTTGCTCCAGAAGTAGATAGCTTAACCTTCGGGAGGGCGTTTACCACGGAGTGATTCATGACTGGGGTGAAGTCGTAACAAGGTAGCCCTAGGGGAACCTGGGGCTGGATCACCTCCTTAAACGATACTTCGCTCATCTCAGATAAGTGCTCACACGAATTGCTTAAATGCTTTTACACGAACCCTCGTGGTTTTGTGTTGTTCTTTAAAAATTTGGATACATGAGAATTAATTGAGATTCTCAAGCGAACCGGCGGTTGCTTGATCGATTAACTTAATAATTCCAGCCATGAAAGTTTCCTTGCTCATAGCTTGTAGCGAATGAAACGGTTTGGGGTTATATGGTCAAGTGACTAAGCGTGCACGGTGGATGCCTAGGCAATAAGAGGCGATGAAAGACGTGATAGCCTGCGATAAGCTTCGGTGAGGTGGCAAATAACCTTTGACCCGGAGATCTCTGAATGGGGAAACCCACCCGTCATAAGGCGGGTATCTTACACTGAATACATAGGTGTAAGAGGCGAACCGGGAGAACTGAAACATCTAAGTACCCCGAGGAAAAGAAATCAACCGAGATTCCCTAAGTAGTGGCGAGCGAACGGGGACCAGCCCTTAAGCTGTTTTGTGGTTAGTAGAACGCTCTGGAAAGTGCGGCCGTAGTGGGTGATAGCCCCGTATACGAAAACCTATAAGCAGTGAAATCGAGTAGGACGGGACACGTGGTATCCTGTCTGAATATGGGGGGACCATCCTCCAAGGCTAAATACTACTTATTGACCGATAGTGAACCAGTACCGTGAGGGAAAGGCGAAAAGAACCCCTGTGAGGGGAGTGAAATAGATCCTGAAACCGTGTACGTACAAGCAGTGGGAGCCGACTTAGTTCGGTGACTGCGTACCTTTTGTATAATGGGTCAGCGACTTATATTCAGTGGCAAGGTTAAGCGAATAGCGGAGCCGTAGGGAAACCGAGTCTTAAATGGGCGTTTCAGTCGCTGGGTATAGACCCGAAACCGGGCGATCTATCCATGAGCAGGTTGAAGGTTGAGTAACATCAACTGGAGGACCGAACC